>JAFAKZ010000057.1 GCA_019234745.1 Burkholderiales bacterium | reverse complement strand
CTGCGCCCGGCCAGGCCCCACTCGTGCAGGCTGGACAGATCGGCCTTGCGCCACTTCGAGGCCCAAAAGCCCACGACCGTGACCAGCAGGAAAAAGAAGATGAAGATGCTCGTTGCCAGTAGATGTTCCATGTTTCCCCCTTATCGGCTCGCCTGGTCGTCGGCTTCGTTCTGCGGCACTTCACGCAGGGCGAAATAGGCGATCGCCAGGATGCCCATGCTGATCAGCACCCAGAGCAGCTGGTACCAATAGAAATAGGGAATGCCGAAGAGCGCGGGATCGGCAGTGTTATAGCTGCTTACCCAGAACACGGCGATATAGGGAATGATGATGAGGGGATAGACCCACTTGGGTAGTACTCGGTGAATCTTCATGGTTCTCCATCCTTATTATTTGGCTGGCCGCATCAATGTGGGCATGGCGCCCGACTTGGCATTCCGCATGCTGCCCGTTGCGCACAGGCGAATCAAGAGGCTTGGCGCCATATCAAGCATATTGGTGGGCTTGTCGCTGCTCAGGAAACAAAAACCCGCCATGAAGGCGGGTTTCGTTCTACTTGCCGTTGCCGGTTGTGGCCGGCTTCTTGTCGTTCTTGTCGCCGTAGCCACCGGGTGCAGCATTCATGCTGTCGATCTCGTTACGCAAGTCCAGGCATTTCACGTCCTGCTTGCTGCTGACGTTGCCGTTGGCCAGATTGCATTCCGAATTACCGAATTTGAGCTTGGCCGACTCGACGGCCTTTTCCACCTTCTTAAGTTTCGGATCGGCTTTGCCGTCACCCGCCTGGAGGCCGTCGCGGATCTCCGCCAGCACCTTCTCCATCGCATCGTGCTCGAGCTTGGCCTGCTCGACCTGTTCTTTCAGGATCTTGACGTCGTTCTGTTGCGCGATCGCCATCGCTTCCTGGTCGGCAAGCTTCTTCTGGACATCGGTCAATTCAGCCTTCGCCTTCGCCTCGTCGGTACGAGCCTGGCGCAGGTCTGCCACCATTTTCTTCTGCATCCCACGCTCATGGCCGGCGCCAACCATCATGCCGCCCATGAAGGCGCCCAGGCTCAGCACGACGACCAGCACGATGATCAACAGCACGACAACGGCGGAGATCCCCGCCCCTACGCCGCCGCGCATGGCGAGGATGATCCGCTTGACGAGCGGCAGCTTGGTGACTTGTTCATTTGACGTTGTCATGCGATCCTCACGGCATTCGGGCCATACATTGGGTTGTAATGCCTCGCACCCGCGGCGTCAATCCGACGAATGGCAAAAAACTTGCGTAGCGGCGGCGGGAATGTGATGAAACAACGACACAGTTCAGCACCAAAAGCAAAAGCCGCGAGATCTGTGAGATCGTCGCGGCTTTTGCTTGTATTCGGTTGGCTCCCCGACCTGGACTCGAACCAGGGACCTGCGGATTAACAGTCCGTCGCTCTACCGACTGAGCTATCAGGGAACCGATGAAGCCGCTATACTAGGGCCTATCCACGGACGTGTCAACATCTCACCAACAATTTCTTTCAAAGAGTACGTATGGCGGCCCTTAAGAAACTACTGACCTATCTCATCGTCGTCCTGGCAATCCTGGCTGTCGTTCCCCTGGTCATCCCATATGACCACTTCAAGCCACGCATCGAAAAAGCCATGCACGACCGGCTACAAAGCGACGTCGCCATCGAATCGATCAGCTTCAGCTACTCGCCAAAGCCGCAACTCGTACTTGCCAATATAACGCTGGGCCAGCATGGCGAGGGCACCGTCGGTCAGGCAACCATTCCGCTCACCTTGCGCAACCTGCTCTATATCAATCACGAGCTCACCGACATCATGTTGAGCACGGTACAGTTGCGGCAGGACTTTGCCATCTCGCTCCCCAGCCGCCTGCGGCCGAACCCCGGTCACCGCGACCTGCAGTTCGCCACGCTCAAGTTCGAGAATGCCAATGTGATTCTGCATAAGGGCGCCTTCGGCCCCATGTTCGGCAACGTGAAGTTCAAGGACGACGGCACGATCAAAGAGATCAATATCGCCGACAAGGACGACCGCGCCGAAATCAATATCCGCCCACAGAACGACAAGTTCGCGCTGGACTTCGCTGCGAAGAACTGGACCCTGCCTGGCGCCTACGAAGCACGCTTCGACCAGTTGGTCTTGCGCGGCGTTGCCGACCAAAATGGTATCGATATCGACGAGGTCAACGGGCTGATCTTTGGCGCCGCGGCCGTGGGCCAGGCGCAACTCAGCTGGCAGGACGGCTGGAAGCTCTCCGGCACGTTGGAGACCAAGAGTATGCAGGCCGAACCCCTGTGCGGCCTGGTCAGCGAGAACACCCGCGCCACTGGGCGCCTGGCGGCAACAGCCAAGTTCCAGTTTGCTGCCGCCGATTACGAAAACCTGTTCAAGCAACCCAATATCAGCGCCAATGTAATCATCAACGATGGCGAGCTGCACAACCTGGACTTGATCGAGCCGCTCAAATCGCAGGACCCCACGCGTCTGCGGCGCGGCGGCCAGACCCGCTTCGACACGCTGAGCGGCGTATTTACCACCGACGGCACGACGGCCAGTATCACCAATATCAACCTCAACGGCGGCAAGTTCACGATGACAGGGTCGTTAGCGATCGACGCCAATCACCAGCTGAGCGGGCACCTGAATACCCGTCTCTCCAGCGGCCCCATCGTGGTGGACGCCCCGCTCACGGTATCCGGCACGCTGAACTCACCGGAATTGCGTACGGGCGGCGCCTACAAGCCGGGCGGTAGCACAGGAACAACTCAGATCAATTAGACTCTGAGTAATTTGTTTCAAGAATCGCCGGCGCACGCCGGCGATTGCATCATTGTTTCCAGATCGGGTTTTCACATGGATTGGCTAGCATTTCTCGGCACGCAGGGCGCTCAACAGGATGAAGCGCAGGCCGTGCACTTTCCCAACGACAGCGCACAACACCAAGCCTTCGACAGCGGCGTAACGATCACGCCGCTGACACATCTCGGCCTGATCAAGTTGCAAGGCGAGGAGACCGTCCCCTTCCTGCAGGGCCAGTTGTCCAGCGATGTGAAGAAGCTCTCCTCGCCGGGCTGGCAGTTCAGCAGCTATTCGACGCCCAAGGGCCGCATGCTGGCGAGCTTCATCGTGCTGCGCGACGGCGACGAGGCATTGCTGCAATTGCCAACCCCCCTGCAGCCGGCCATCCAGAAGCGCCTGACCATGTTTATCATGCGCAGCAAAACCAAGGCGACCGACGCTAACGCGGAACTCGTGGCGCTGGGCCTTGCCGGACCCAAGGCAGCTGGACTCGTCAGCAGCCTGCTGGGTGCCGATGCACTCGATGCCGACAAGACAGCTGCACGCATTGCAGGCGGCTGGGCAATTCGCCTGCCGGGCGAACGCTTCCAGCTGATCGTCGACGCCGCCACGGCGCAAGCGCTGTGGACGCAATGCCTGGCCCAGGGCGCCGTCCCCGCCGCTACCCGCGTGTGGACACTGGGCGATATCCGCGCCGGCACACCCTGGGTGCTGCCCGCCACACAGGAAGAATTTGTGCCGCAGATGGCCAATATGGAGCTGATCGGCGCCGTGAGCTTCCAGAAGGGCTGCTACCCCGGCCAGGAAATCGTCGCCCGTACGCAATATCTAGGCAAACTTAAGCGCCGCACCTTCCGCGTACGCGCCAGTGCGCCGATGGCGGCCGGCGAGCCCGTGTTCAGCCCGGAAATGAACGGCCAGGCTTCCGGCATGGTGGCGATGGCCACCCCACTGGCCGACGGCAGCTGGGAAGCGCTGGTCGTGGTGCAAATGAGTAGCGTGGAGCATGGCCTGCACTTGCAAGCGCCCGACGGCCCGACGCTGGAGTGCCTGACGCTGCCCTACCCTGTCGTGGAAGAAGCTCAAGCCTAGGCTTGATGAGCATCACCCCAGATAAAACCCGCCCAGTGGCGGGTTTTTCTTTTAAGGGGCCCAATTCGTCTGCGTCCCTTGCCCGCTGGCATTCGGGCTGGCGCTGGACTATATAAAAGTGTCGCGGCGCCAGGCAGGTCTTGGAGCACGATGCCCCTGAACACCCCTGTACCGTCGAGTGCCTGGCTAGGGTCTGTTGACGTTTGTTTACCGGTCGCGCCGGTCCGAATTTTGGGGCAGGACTAGGCGCAACGAGCGCAGCTTAGGTCCAGGTTGCACGGTCCTGGGAACCGGTTAAGTAAGTGCGTTGTAGGTCCACGTTGCACGGTCGTGGGAACGACGTCATGCCCCAAAAATCGGACCGGCCCTTCGAGTTTGCCCGGATTGGGGCCTGCTGCCGCGTTGAAAATCGCTTACGGAGATCACTACGCCGCACGATTTTCGCCTTACATCAGGCCCCAATCCGGGCAAACGCGATCCGGTAAACAAACGTCAACAGCCCCTAGTATGGACCTAGACAACGCCGACCTGTTCAAACGGCAGATCGCCCATCGGCTTCCTACCGCAATCGGCATATCGACCGAGATCGCACCCGTCTCACCGGACACCAGCAATATCACGGTGCTGGCGCGCTTCGCCAAGGACCGCGAATTGGTGAGCCTGCCCGTCGTCGAGCGCGGCGCGCCCGTGGGGCTGATCAACCGCAACCAGTTCATGTCCGAGATGTCCTCGCCGCAGAGCCAAGAGTTATACGGCCCGCAGAGCTGTGTCTGCTTCATGGACCGCGACCCGCTCATCGTGGACGAGAAGCTGAACCTGGAGGCGCTTTCCTTCCGCGTGGTCGAGCACGGCGAACAGACGCTCGCCGCCGGCTTCGTCGTGACGCGCCAGGGGCAGTACGTGGGTATCGGCTCCTGCTTGCGCCTGATGCGCCTGATCGCAGGCCTGCAAGCCGATCGCAACCGGCAAATACGCCACTCCATCGAGTACGCGGGCGTCATCCAGCAGGCCATCATGCGCGAGGCACGCGAGACGCTGGCGGCCACCGTGTACGACAGCGAGCTGGTGTGGGAGCCGCGCGACGTGGTGGGCGGCGACTTCTACCATTTCGCGCGCTTCGACGATGGCTGGTTCGGCGTGGTGGCCGACTGCACGGGCCACGGCGTGCCGGGCGCCTTCATGACGCTGATCGCCTCCTCGCTGCTCACGCAGGCGCTGGAGCAGAACGGCCCGCGCGACCCGGCCGCCGTCGTATACGCGCTCAACCGCTCCATCAAGGAACTGCTGGGACAGACAGGGTCGCAGGCCGGCTTCGGCCAGTCGGACGATGGGCTCGACGGCGCCTTCTTCTGGTTCGACAACAAGGCGCGTACGCTCACCTATGCTGCCGCCAAGACCCCACTCTTCGTGCTCTACCCGGACGCGGACGACTTCCAGGTAGTCGACGGCGACCGCATGGGCGTGGGCTATGTGGAATCGCCAATGAACTATAAATGGCGTAGCCAGGTGCTCGCTGTGCCGCGCGGTACACTGATGTTCGTGACCACGGATGGGCTGATCGACCAGATTGGCGGACCCAAGCACACCACCTTCGGCAAGCGCCGCATCCGCGAATCGATACTGGACCAGCGCAATGAGCGCGCCGATGTGATCAGTATGGCCATCATCAACGCTTACAGCCTGTGGCAGGCAGACCAGCCAAGGCGTGACGATCTCACCTTTCTCTGCTTTCGACCGTGAGGCTTACACATGGAAAACCTGCACATCGCCGCTACAGCAAGCACACCGGAGGTCGATTTCCGCTTCGACAGGCACAGCCTCACGCTCAAAGGCGAGTCGTACCCGGAAAACGCCTCGGCCTTCTACGGCAGTGTCCTGAGCAAGGTCAACGTCTACCTGGCCGGCTGCAGCCAGGCCGACATCACACTCAATATCGCGCTCGCCTACTTCAACAGCTCCAGCACCAAGATTCTGTTCTCCATGCTGGAAGCGTTCAGCCGTGCGGCGCAGGCCGGCAATAAGGTGACGCTCAATTGGTATCACGACGAGGACGATGAGACCTTGTCGGAATTCGGCCAGGAGATCTGCGAAGACTTCCCGGCGATCACCTTCGTCGACATCCCGGTACAGACCAACTAGGGAACGGCCAGAACCTGGGGAGGACGTCCCAATGATCGATAACCTGTTCGACGACTACGGCCAGTTGTTCACCGGGGCCAACGTCAGTTTCTTCTACAGCGGCTATGTCTCGCAGCCCCTGCTCACGGCCATGGTCGAGGGTTTCAAGGTGAAGCTGGAGAAGGAAGGCGTAAGTAGTCAGACGCGCCGACGCCTGCTCTCATCGCTGGTGGAGATGACGCAGAACATCATCCACTACGCCATCGATACGCTCACGCCCAGCGACCAGGACGACCACCAGCTACGCTGGGGTAGCGTATGCGTCACGCTGACCGAAGGCCACTACGTGCTGGAGTGCGCCAACCGGGTGGAGGCAGCGCAGGCTGAGCTGCTGCGCGAGCGCATCGAACCGCTCAGGCTGCTCACGCAAGCGGAGATCAAGGAACGCTACGCACGCGCGATACGCGAGGATGCGCCGGACGGCAGCAAGGGCGCGGGCCTCGGCATACTCACCATCGCACGCGATACAAGCGCCCCGCTGGAATTCAGCCTGAAGGCCGACCCGGCCCGCCCCGGCACGTGCATCTTCGTGCTCACGGCGACGATCTGACAGCGTCGGCAGATACAATATGAGCCAATCGCGCGTTCGGCATTCCGACATTGAGCTGGGCAAGCCCCTGCCCTGGGACGTGTACGACGAAAAAGGCACCTTGCTGCTGCGCATCGGCTATGTCATCAACAGCGAAAGCCAGGTGGACAAGCTCGTCGCGATCGGCGTGTTCGCCGACAGCACGGCCCTGCGCGCAACAAGATTGTTGCAGTACGAGGCGGAAGAGCAGGAGGACACGCCCGCCAGCGCAGCCCAGGGCTGGACCGACCTGCGCAAGCAGATGGAACAGCTCTACGCGGGGCTGGATGCCAGCATCGCCGACCGCGCACTGGCCAACCAGGTGGCGGAAATCGCCCAGCGCGTGGACGCCCTGTGTACAGCCAGACCCGACCTTGCGCTCGCCATCATCAGCCTGCGCCAGGAGGGCCGCTACAGCACGCGCCATATGCTCGATACGGCCACCGTGGTGCGCCTCGCCGCGCGCGCCATGAAGTTGCCGCAGGCGCGCGAGCAGAGCCTGGTATGCGCGGCCCTGACCATGAACCTGGGCACGACGGACTTCCAGGACGAGATCAAGAAATTCACCGGCACGCTGAGCAAGGCGCAGGTCGACCAATTGCATGAGCATCCAAGCGAGGCAGCCAAGAAGCTGAAGGCCGCGGGTGTGACTGACGCCGCCTGGCTACGCGCCGTACAGGACCACCATGAGCACCTGGATGGATCGGGCTACCCGCGCGAATTGGCCGGCAGCGACCTGCATGCGGATGCGCAGATCATACGCCTGGCTGACATCTACACGGCGCGCATTACCTTCCGCGAATACAGTTCTGCCGTGGCGCTGACGATCGCCCTGCGCGACATCCTGCAGGAAGGGGGCAAGACGGTGGAGGCCCCCTTGGCCGGCCAGTTCATCCGCGCCGTGGGCATCTTCCCGCCAGGCCTGCAGCTGCGGCTGGCCAATGGCGAGAAAGGCGTCGTCGTACGTGCCGGTAGCTCGCCCAATCACCCCATCGTCATCAGCCTGGTGGCGGCCGATGGCGCGCCGCTCACGCCCGGTGTCTACCGCGACACGCAGATTGCCGAATATGCCGTCAAGGAAACCATCGATCCCACCACGTTCAACGCCTACATCGATATCGACGCGATTTGGGGTGTGTAGCCTGGAGCAGTAAGCGCGCTAAACAGCCTGCAGGCGCTGCTCCAAGGTGATACGGCCATCCGGGCTGGTCATCAGGATCATGGCCGCGCCGGCCCGCACGATATGGTCGTCGGGCGGGTTAAACACCCAGTTGCCGTTCTCGTGCATGGCCATCAGGATATAGTCGCGCGACTTGGCGACCAGATTCCCCAGCGGCATCTCGCGAAACCCTTCCGGCACAACGACCTGCTCCACGCGCAGACCTTCGTCCGTGCGCAGCATCTGGTCCATGAAGCTGACCACGTGCGGCCGCACCATGGCCGAGGCAATGCGCATGCCGCCCGTGAAGTCGGGCGATACGATCTCGTCTGCGCCGGCGCGCTTGGCCTTGGTGGTATTGCGGATATCGTGCAGGCGCACCACCACGCGCGCCTTGGGGTTGATCAGCTTGACCGAGAGCGCCACCATCAGGTTGTGGCTGTCGTCGCCCGTCACGGCGAATACGCCGGCCGCGTTGGCGATGCCGGCACGGTGCAGCGCTTCATCGTCGGCCGCGTCCTCGTTCAAGTGCAAGGCGTGCGGATGGTGTTCGAGCCAGGCGTCCAGCACGGCGCGGTCGTTCTCGATCACCACGAAGCGCCGCTTGGTGCGCGCCAGCTCGTCCGCTACATTGTTGCCCACCCGGCCGATACCGCACACGATGTAGTGGCCAGACAGCTTGCCGATATCCTTTTCCATGCGCTTCTTCCTCCGGGCAGTATTCAGGTCCGCGTCCACCAGCACGGCTACCAGCATGGAAAACAGGTAGCTCATGGTGCCGATGCCCAGTACGGCGATGCCTACCGTGAACAGGCGGCCCATGGGATGCTGGCTCAGGTCGACCGTCTCGCCAAATCCGATGGTGGAGATGGTGATGAAGGTCATGTAGAAACTGTCGATCCAACTGGCTGCGGGCTTGCCGATATAGTGATAGCCCAGTGTGCCGATGACATGGATCAGCAGTAGGATGACGATGCCGGTAACGAGCCCCCTGATGTGGCGATTGCGTAGCAACTTCCTCCAGCGACCCACGATCCGCATGCGTTCTGCCTCTTGTCATCCAGGCGCGGCAGACGACGCTGCCGGCAATTTAGCTATGTCTGTGCCCGTTATGATGCCGGCTGTGTGGCAAGGGTCGCGGCGCCGTGGCGCGGCGCTTGCCCAGCCAGATGTGAAGGGCCAGGATCAGCACCGTCGCCAGCCCCATTGCCCAATGCCCCAGGCTGATCCACGGCCGCACCGTTTCGTCGCCTGCATAGTAAAGGCCGTAGGCCGTGAGCACCAGCAGCCCCATGAGGGAGAGTACCGCCAAACCGCTCGCCAGGTTCTTGCGCAAAAGCAAGCCGCGCGCGATATGGCCCGGCAGCAGCGAACCGAGCGCAAGCAGAAAGCCCATGGCCGCCGCGCCGTGCAGGCGCAGCCACCAGGGTTCGCTTGGGTGGTGCGCCTCGCCAAAGTCATTGGGCCGGGCGAAGAAATAATGGAAGACCAGCCAGCCAAGGCCCGTGAGCAGCAGCACGCTGGCCGCGATATAGATCCAGCGCTCATGCCGCTTGCTCAGCCGCATGGGCAGGCGATGTCCGTGATGATTCATTGCGTTTGTTCCAGTTCCGACTGCAGCAGCGTGGCGCCCGCGCTGCGCACGCCTGCTTCATCCACCACGATAGCCTGTGCACCCAGCCTAGCCAGCATGTCTAGTGCACGCTCGGGTGCGAGGCGCACGATTTTCGTCAAGGCGTCGGCCGTGGCGCAATCAGGCGCCACCACGCTGGTGCTGCCGCGCCAGGATACGCAGCGGCCATGTGCAGGGTCGACCAGGGGTTCGACAATGCCGTCTGCGATAGTACGCTGTGAGAAGTAGCCAGCCGACGTGGCAATGGCAGCGTCGGTCAGATAGCCCAGCGCCAATACACGACCGGGGTCGAACGGGTGGCGCACGGTAATCGCTTGTGGACGGCCGAAGCAGCGTAGGTCGCCGCCCGCGTTCACCACGCCATCGCTCACGCCGTGGGCCTGTAGTTCCGCCACGGCGCAATCCACGGCATAGCCCTTGGCAACGCCACCCAGGTCTATCCAGCCTTTGCGCAACCAGCGCACACGGTTGCCGTCCAATAGCCGCAGGTCACGGTAGTCGGCCTGCTTGTCCGGGGTCGGAAAGTCGGCGTGGGGAGGCAGGAAGCCATCCACCACGAGGCGCGCCGCCGTTGTGATATCGAAAGCGCCGGCAGAGCGCTCACTGAGGTCGCACGCCATGGCCAGTACGGCGGCGGTGTGCGGGTCGATGGCGATTTCCACGCCTGTGGGCACAGCATTGATGCGACTGACGTCGCTCGCCGCTTCATGGAAACTCATCAGGCCGTGTACCGTCTCGATGGCTGCGAACGCCGCCGCCATTGCTGCGTCCAGGTGGTGCTCCGGCCCCTCGATGGCGATATCGACCACGGTACCCAGCCAGGGCCGGGCGCGGCGCAGGCTACTTGAGGGCGACGGCATAGGTCGCCAAGAGACGCTTCACGCCTTCCGTAATATGGCGGCTGGAGAAGGTGGCGCCACTGATATTGCCGATGTCCTGGTTCAGCTTTACCGGGTCGGCCGCCGTCTTGCCCACAAATTGCTTACGCCAACCGGGGCTGCGCACCTCGAAACCGTAGGACTCGCGGTAGTCCATGATTTCCAGCTGCTTCACACTGCCATCCGCATTCAAGCCGACGGCGTACTGGATGGCCTCGTGCTTGCCGATCACCTCGTCCACCAGCAGCCAACCTCCCGTCGCCACGTGCCAGGCCTTCAGCTCGCGGCTGCGCACGGGTACACCGGCGGCCGCCTCGATCTGCTTGGCTTGCGCATCGGTCAGCGTGATGGCAGCCGGTGAGAGCTGCGCGCCGGGGAAGATCGCCTGCTGTGCCTGCTCCACCGTGAGATAGGTGGTGGCATAGACGGAGACAGAAAGCGCCGCCAGCGGCAGGCTGATCCAATGGCTGTTTTGCACGATGCGGTCCTTGACGAAGGCTTGGAATGCGCAAGGCTGAGGTGGAATCCACCTCAGCCCTTTACTGCTAGCCGGATATTTTCTCACGATTTACAGCTTGCAGTGCCAGCCGCTCACGGAGAACCTGTCCCAATAGGCGCGCGAGATACGATGGCGCAGCCGCCTAGTGGGATAGGTCCTCAAAACATATAACCGAGTCCCAGGTTGAAGCGGTCATTGATCGAGTTGTCGTGATACCACTGGTAGTCCGCCTTGAACACGAGCTGCGGCAGCGGCTTGAACGACATGCCCACCGTCGTCACCTTGTCCTCGTTCGCCGGGTCGGCCAGGAAGCCAGCCGGCATCTTGGCCTGCGTGTTGTAGCGCTCGTAGCGGGCAAACGGGGTGAGCGACATATCGCCGCTCTGCCAGGCCGTGTAGGCGCCCTGCACCAGCCAGCCATAGAAGGCGCTCGGTACCACGGGGTGGTTGGCGGCGTTGGCCACGTTGTACGCCGTGATCACATTGTCGACCTTCTGCGCATCGCCCACGGTGCCGCGTGCGTAGACCGCCTGCAGGTCCAGGCCATTGGACTGCCAGCGCGAATGCACGTCCCACAACGTGACGCGGCCATTGATGCCGCTGAAGTTCGGCTGCGTGTTGTCCTGGCGGTAGTCCGCATTGCCCTGGATGCCATTGCCCGTAAACACGGCACTGCCCACGACGAAGCCGGGGATGCCGCGGTAGTTCAGGGCGCCATAGAAGGCTGGGTCGTGTGCGTGGGCAAACTGCAGTTCCTGGTGGCTGGCAGCGAGCGGCGAGGACGCATTGTCGAGCTTGGCGATGTCGAAGCCGGTCGTGATGCCAGCATCCCAGGCCAGGCCTGCGTCGGTCGTGCCGTAGAAGCCCACGCCGCCCTCGCGCCAAGTGCTGGGGATGATGCGCGTTTCCACCTCATTGCGCTCCACGCCATAAAAGACCGGCGGTTCGTGCGACTGGTTCAAGAGGCCGAAGGGCATCAGGAACAGGCCCGTCTTTATATTGAAGCTAGGCGACGCGGAATAGTTCAGGTAGGCCTGCTCGATTTCGCTCTCGCCCTTGTCCGTATTGCTCGTCACGGCGTGTTCCCACTCCAC
Organism: Burkholderiales bacterium; assembly: GCA_019234745.1. Lineage (GTDB taxonomy): Bacteria > Pseudomonadota > Gammaproteobacteria > Burkholderiales > Chitinimonadaceae > JAFAKZ01. Next base: position 6,844 of record JAFAKZ010000057.1, on the reverse strand, counting down.
CTCGCTATTCATGCTCCACTGCTCGTTGAAGCGGTGGCCGAAGAACAGCACGAAACGCTTGAGGTCGGCCTGGCTGCGACTGGAGTCCTTGCTGTAGTGGTTGAAGCCGATCTCACCGTAGCCGCCGATCGTGGTGTCGGACTCACTGGCCGGCGCGAGCGCTACAGCGGCTGTGCTGGCCACCGGGGCGGCCGCGACTGTTTGGGTAGTACCGACTGCGGGGGCTGCCGTTGCAACCGGCGCTTGTGCGGCAGCACCCTGTGCATTGACCTGCGCCTGCAGCTGCTTGATCTGCTGCGACTGCTGCTCCAGCATCTGCTGCAGCTTGTCGATCTGAGCCTTGAGCGATGCCTCGTCGGCGAATGCCGGCACGGCGGACAAGAGGGCAGCGATACTGGCTGCGAGCGTGGTCTTCTTCATCTTGGACGACTCCTGGAAACGGGCGGGATAGGTTCGCGACGGCGTTCTGCAATTTTGTAAATGATAAACGTTCTCGTTTGTATTAGCAATATCATCCTGGGATGTGCTGCAGGCCGTAGCGCTGGCAACCCCTGCCTCAAATGCCATAATGAAGCGGCTGGTGCCGCATCAAAACTCGAACGGATTTCACTACGGGAATGCAATTCACCGACCTACGCGATCTCTCGTCATCACCAAAGCCAAGGCTGTGCGAGGTATTGAGCGCAAACGGGCTGGTCCGCAGTCTCGCCGTCTCTATGGCGGCTTTCGCCATAACGCTCGCAGCCCATGCCGACGCCCTGCGCGAGGCAACCATCCGCATCGGTTTCAGCACCAACAAGCCACCCTATGTATTCGAGCACGAGAAATCCGGCCTGGAGTACGACATCATCGTTGCCGCCGTCCGGCATGCGGGCTACGAGACAGTACCCTTCTTCGCGCCGATGTCGCGCCTTAGCGTGATGCTGGCGCACAAGGATATCGACGGCATCGCCACCACGAACACCATGAACGGTGTCGCTGCCTACTATTCAGCGCCCTACATCACCTATCACAATGTCGCCATCGCGCTGGCCAGCCGGCACCTGGAAATCAAGTCAATCGCCGATCTCGGCCGCTATTCCGTGAGCACCTTCCAGCGCGCCGCCGAACTGCTTGGCCCGGCCTTCCACGAGATGGCCATGCACAACCCGGCCTATCGCGAAGAGGCGGACCAGAGCGCGCGCAACCGCCTACTCTACAGCGGCCACGTCGACGTCATCGTGGGCGACTCGCGCATCGTCGCCTATTTCAATCGCGAAGCGGGCAAGGTAGTCGATACGACGCAGCGCATCGATCGCTTCGATATCTTTCCGCCCACCGACTACAGCGTGGGCTTCGTGAGCGAGGCCGTGCGCGATATGTTCAACGAGGGACTGGCCCGCATACGGGAGGATGGCGAATACGCGGAAATTGAGCGGCGCTACGCGGAATATCAATGAGCGGTTGCCCGCGCTCGACCCGCGGCGCTCAATGTTGAGGCCAATTGGCCTATGATGAAACCAGGCATGCGTAACCTGCCGGCGGCAGGCGGAGGAAACCATGAAGACCGTCAAACAACTCCTGGCCAGCAAACCCAACCAGGCCCTCTACTCCATCACCCCCAAGGCCACCGTTTTCGAAGCGCTGCAGCTGATGGCGGACGGCGACGTCGGTTCGCTCTTGGTCATGGACGGCGACAAGCTCGTCGGCCTGTTCACGGAGCGCGACTATGCACGCAAAATCATCCTGCAGGGCAAGGCGTCGGCCAGTACGTTGATTGGCGACGTGATGATCGAGAAGGTCGCCTTCGTCAGACCCACGCAGACGCTGGAACAGTGCATGATCATCATGGCCTCGCTGCGTGTGCGCTACCTGCCCGTGATGGAAGACAAGACCGTGCTGGGCATCCTGTCCATCACCGACCTCGTACGCGAACAGATCGCCGACCAGCAGTTCACCATCGAGCAACTGGAGCACTATATCCATGGATGGTCGCTGGCGCAGTGAGCAACATTGCTATGTGAAAAGTGAAACGTGATTCGCCGCTTCGCTGCATCGGTGAAATGTGGAGCCTCATCACGTTTCACCTTTCACTTTTCACATCAGTATTTCACTAAGCCGCCTCGCGCCCTGCCGCTGCGTCATGCTCCACATCATGCAGCTTCACCGGCCGGTCCACGCGCAGGCGGAAGCGACCGCGGCCTATCTTCTCGAAGCCCAGCCACTGACAGCGTTCGCCCAAGCGGCGCTGCAGTAGGATCAGGCGCGTTTCCAGATTGTCGTCGATCTCTGGCAGCCGCAACCGGCCATCGAGCCGCAGTTCACGGTTTGTGAAATCCGTGCGCCCGGCCTGCTGGTAGTCGTTGAGCAGCAGCCAGAGCACGGCACCCGCCACGCCCTTGATCAGGTAGTCGTCGTCCAGGAAGACACTCTGCGTCGTGGCGAAGTAGCGTATCAGGATGGGCTGCCCGCTGGCCGGCGCCTTGGGTTGCGGCGCGGTCTCCTGCGGCGCGGGCGCGGCATCGGCTGGCTGGATCAGGAGACGCATGGCAAGGCCGAGCTGAGCTGCGACAATGGCCAGGGCGTCCTCGTCCTCGAAATCGAAGCGACGCTGCTCACCGCTTTCCACGTAGAGCACCCCGGCCAGCCAGTCACCCGCCGCAATGGGCACGGCCAACTGGCTTTGCGGTTCGGCCAGGCCCGGAAAGGGGATACCCGTATCCACGGCGATCAGGCCATCCTTCACTGCCTGGGCACGCATGGCGCGACCGTAGCTATAGTCGGCGCTCAGGCAGGACAGGCGCACGGGCGTGCGGTACTGCGCCGCTGTGCCGATGATGCCCTCGCCTATCATTACTTCCGAGCCTACGCCGGATTCCTCGTAGCCGCGGCTCGCCACTGTGTAGAGCCACTGTCCTGTTTCATCCACGCACAGAAGCAGTGCGTGGCGCATGCCGAACAGCTCACCCAGGCCATCCAGCGTCGTATCGAGCGCCTGCGACAGGTCGGCCACACCGGCCAGCCTGCGCACCATCTCACGCGTGGCAGCCAGGCGGTTGCTCTGTACCGGCACGGGCGCCAGCGAGGGGCCGGTCACGCGCTCCACGTCGAGCACCTGGAAGATATCGGCACCGCGCAATTCGAACACGCCGCCCATGCCCGTGTGCGAGGCCACCCCCGCCACTTTGGCGCGCATGGACTGAAATAGCGCGCCGTCCGTCACGGTATGGTCGAAGCGCAGGCCCAGGCGGTAGCGCCCACCCGTGATCGGGTCGATGAACAGGACGCTTGCCTCGGGATTCTGGGCAAGGTTGTCGCGCGTTTTATTGAAGAACTGAAAAGCCAGCGCAACGTGCTCGTCGTCCACGTAGTGCACCTGCCAGACGCTGGTGACGTTGGGCGTGCCGTCGGCCGAGCACGTAGCGAGCGCGGCTGGCACGCCACCGTCGAGCGCGGAGCGGATAGGCGCCAGCTTCACGCCCCTACCTCCAGGCGCTGACCGGCGCGGGGGCCGGGCGACTGATCGAATATCTCGTCCACACCCATCTGGATCGCCGTCAAGTCGCCAGCCGCGAAATCGAACATGACGCGCAGGAAATCTGCGTCATAACCCAGGGCCGCCAAAGCCAGCGTGGCGCTCTCGCGCTGGCGCGCAACCAGGATTCCGTCTTCCGGCTCCGGTACCGTCTCGAACGCGTCGATGGCTTTCACCTGAATGGACCGATGGGTACGGGGCTGCGAGAACACGGCCGCCAAGCGCCCGCTATTGGCCACATCGGCCAACAGCTGCCAGGCCTGCATGCGCGGCAGGAGTAGCGTCAAGCCATCGCCCGCCGCCGTCACGCGGCAAGCCAGCGCCATGGCAACGGATGGGCGATGGTCGCTGCCGCGCGAGGCAAGCGCAATGGCCTGCCCGCCTTCGAGAAAGGAGGACAGTTCAGGGGAAAGGCGGGGGCGGGATGATGCTGACATGGCCGGTAGCATAGCGGCTTCATATTATGGCGCAAGCCCGGCCGTCATAGTGTTTTCCTGGGATGGGTGCGCCTTTATGCAACGTGATACGGGCCGGCACGGCCAACGCCGTGGCTAGCGTCGCTGCAAGGTCGCCAGGAACGCGTCGCCATAGCGGGCGAGCTTTTGTGCGCCGACGCCAGAAATGTGTGCCATTTCGTCCAAAGTCGTAGGACGCGCTTCCAGCATGGCGCGCAACGTGGCATCAGAAAAGATGAGATAGGCCGGCACATTCTGCGCGTCGGCCAGGCTGCGGCGGGTGGCGCGCAACTCCTGCCACAGGGCCTCGTCGGCCGGATCGATATTGGCAGAGGCCGTGATCTTCGCCTTTGGCCCTGTCTTCTCGCGCTTCTTCACCACCAGGCCGCGCAGGCGCAGTTCCGCGTCGCCGCGCAAGAGCGGCCGCGCCTCGTCGGTCAGGCGCAGCGTGCCATAGCCTTCCGTGTCCGTTTCCAGATAGCCGCCCGCCAACAGCTGGCGCAGCACCGAACGCCAGGCCGCCTCGCTCAGATCCTTGCCTATGCCATAGGTCGTCACGCGGTCATGGAAGTACTGGCGCACCTTATCCGTCTCCTTACCCAGCAGCACGTCGATGACATGGCCGGCACCGAAGCGCTGACCCGTACGGAACACGCAAGACAGTGCCTTGCGGGCCGCCTCGGTCGCATCCCAGGTGAGCGGCGGTTCCAGGCAGTTGTCACAGTTGCCGCAGGGAGCCGACGTTTCGCCGAAATAGCTGAGGATGACCTGGCGCCGGCACAGCGTTGTCTCCGCCAGACCCAGCATGGCATTGAGCTTCTGCCGCTCCACCTGCTTCTGCGCCTCGGGCGAGCCGCCCTGCTCGATCATCTCCTTGATCTGCATGACGTCGTTCAGCCCGTAGGTCAGCCAGGCGTTGGCTGCCAGCCCGTCGCGCCCTGCCCGCCCCGTCTCCTGGTAGTAGCCTTCCAGGCTCTTGGGCAGGTCAAGGTGGGCGACGAAGCGCACATCGGGCTTATCGATACCCATGCCGAAGGCAATCGTGGCGACCATGACGACGCCATCTTCTCGGAGGAAGCGCGACTGGTGTTTGGCGCGCAGCTCGGCAGGCAGGCCAGCGTGATAGGGCAAGGCCGTGATACCGCGTTCAGCAAGGAAGGTCGCCGTGTCCTCTACCCGCTTGCGGCTCAGGCAATAGACAATGCCCGCGTCACCATCGTGCTCGCGCTCGATGAAGTCGAGCAATTGCTTGCGGGCATTGTCCTTTTCGACAATGGCGTAGCGGATATTGGGACGGTCGAAGGAGGAGACGAACTCCGCCGCGTCTTCCAGCGCCAGCCGCGTGACAATCTCGCGCCGCGTGGCCGCGTCCGCCGTCGCGGTAAGCGCGATGCGTGGCGTGCTGGGGAAGCGCTCGTGCAGGATCGAGAGCTGAATATAGTCGGGCCGGAAGTCGTGGCCCCATTGGCTTACGCAGTGCGCCTCGTCAATGGCGAACAGGGCAAGCGATGCGCGTTCCATCAGAGCAAGGAAGCGCGGATTCAGGAGGCGCTCGGGCGCCACATAGAGCAGCTTGAGTTCGCCGGCCAGGAAGCGCCGCTCTACCTCGCGCGATTCGTCCAAGGTGAGCGTGGAGTTCAGAAAGGCCGCTTCCACGCCAAGGAGGCGCAGGCCTTCCACCTGGTCTTGCATCAAGGCGATCAGGGGCGATACGACCACGCCGCAGCCTGGGCGCATCAGGGCGGGTATCTGATAACAGAGCGACTTGCCGCCGCCCGTGGGCATCAGCACCAGTGCGTCACCGCCGGCCGCCACCTGCGCCACGATGTCGGCCTGGCGGCCGCGGAAGCGCTCGTAGCCGAATACCGATAGCAGGAGCGCCTGTGCGCGCTCCTCCAGAGTCAATTCACTCATCGACCGCCGCGATCAACCCAGCCACTTGCGGGCGTTGCAGAACATGCGCATCCAGCCGCTGTACTCGCCCCAGTTCTCCGGGTGCCAGCTCATGGCCACGGTGCGGAAGGTCCGCTCCGGGTGCGGCATCATGATGGTGAAGCGGCCGTCCGCCGTCGTCACACCGGCAATGCCGTCAGGCGAGCCGTTCGGGTTGAGCGGATAAACCTCGGTAGCCTGCCCGCGGTCGTCCACATAACGCATGGCAGCGAGCACAGAAGCGCGGTCGGTATCCTTGGCGAATACGGCGCGGCCCTCACCGTGCGAAACCACCACCGGCATGCGCGAGCCGGCCATGCCGCCGAAGAACAGGCTTGGGTTGTTGGCCGAAATCTCGGCCATCACCAGGCGCGCCTCGAACTGCTCGGAGGCATTGCGGCGAAACTTCGGCCAATTGCCGGCGCCGGGGATGATTTCCGACAGGTTGGACATCATTTGGCAACCATTGCACACACCAAGCGCAAAGGTATCGCTGCGACCGAAGAAGTGCTCGAACTCGTCGCGGGCACGGGCGTTGAACAGAATGGACTTGGCCCAGCCTTCGCCAGCCCCCAGCACGTCACCATAGCTGAAGCCACCGCAGGCGGCGAAGCCCTGGAAATCCTTCAAGCTGACGCGACCGGACAGGATGTCGGACATATGCACGTCCACCGCACCGAAGCCGGCGCGATCGAAGGACGCAGCCATTTCCACATGGCCATTCACGCCCTGCTCGCGTAGGATGGCGATGCGTGGGCGCGCACCCTTGGCGATATACGGTGCGGCAATGTCCTCTGCCGGATCGAAGCTCAGTTCGGCGTACAAGCCGCGTACATGGCGGTCGTCCAGGCGGGCGTATTCGCTGTCGGCGCAGGCCGGGTTGTCGCGCATGCGCTGCAGCTGCCAGCTGGTCTCGGACCAGGCCTTTTGGAGGTCTGTACGC
>JAFAKZ010000519.1 GCA_019234745.1 Burkholderiales bacterium | reverse complement strand
CACCCGCCGCTTCCTGCAGGAAGCCTTCCATGTGGAGGTCTGGCTGGCCGCGCGCCCGCAAACACCCAAGCCCGTCGCGCTGGGCAAGCATGGGCAGCTGGGCTGGACTTCCTGGCTGCCATCGACCACCACGGCGCGCGAACCGGTACGGCTGACCATGCCGGACACGGTCTGAACATGCCCTTTCGAGGCGAGTAGACATGGACATCGATATCCGCAATCTGATCGCCAAGCTGAACCCCGTGTGCAAGCGCGCACTGGAAAAGGCGGCCGAGCAATGCATGGCGCAAACCCACTACAACGTGGAAGTGGAGCACTTGCTGGTCGTGCTGCTGGACGAGCCTGCGCCCGATATCGGCCTGGTCCTGGAACAGTTCGACCTCAAACCCGACACGCTGATCGGCCAGCTGCGCCTCGCCATCGACCGGTTCAAACGGGGCAATGGCCGCACGCCCGCGCTCTCCCCCCATATCGCCAGCCTCCTGCAAGAAGCCTGGATGCTCAACACGGTCGTGTTGGACGGCCAAGTCATCCGCTCTGGCGTCATCGTGCTGGCACTGCTGCAGAATGACAGCCTGCGCGGCATGCTGATCGATTCCTGCCCGGGCTTGCTGCAACTGCCGCGCGAAACGCTGCGCAAGCAGTTGCCGGCGCTGCTCGCCAGTTCATCGGAAGGCGGCACGACGGCACGTCCCCGTACAACGCCGACTGCTGGCTCCGGCGCTAGCTCGCCAGTGTCCCAAACAGATCTGCCGGCCGATACACCCGCGCTCGACCAGTTCACCACCGACCTCACGGCGCTGGCGCGCGAGGGCAAGCTCGACCCCATACGTGGTCGCGAAAACGAAATCCGTCAGATCATCGACATCCTGCTGCGCCGGCGCCAGAACAACCCTATCCTCACGGGCGAAGCCGGCGTAGGCAAGACGGCCGTGGTCGAAGGCTTTGCCCTGCGCGTGGCGGAAGGTTCCGTGCCACCTGCCTTGCAGCAGGTGACGGTACGCACGCTGGACCTGGGCCTGTTGCAGGCAGGTGCCGGTATCAAGGGCGAGTTCGAGAACCGGCTCAAGTCCGTGATTGCGGAGGTCAAGTCCTCGCCCACACCCATCATCTTGTTCATCGACGAAGCGCACCAGCTGATCGGCGCTGGCGGCAGCGAAGGTGCAGGCGATGCGGCCAATCTGCTCAAGCCGGCACTGGCTCGCGGCGAGCTGCGCACCATCGCCGCCACCACCTGGGCCGAGTACAAGAAGTACGTGGAGCGCGACCCGGCGCTGGCGCGGCGCTTCCAGGTGGTGAAGGTAGACGAACCGACCGAGGAAGTCGCTATCGAGATGCTGCGCGGCGTCGTTGCCACGCTGGCCAAGCACCACAACGTCGAGATCCTGGACGAAGCTGTACGCGACACAGTGCGCCTATCGCACCGCTATATCACGGGCCGCCAACTGCCCGACAAGGCAGTGAGCGTACTCGATACGGCCTGCGCACGCGTGGCTGTGGGGCAGAACGGCAAGCCGGCCGATATTGAAGACCTGGAGCGCCAAACGCAAAGCATCGAGGCGGAACTACGCGTGCTGCGCCATGAACTAGCCACTGGCGTCGACCATCACGCGCGTATCCACAGCCAGACGGAAGAGCTGCAGACCCTGCGCGAACGCTACAAACGGCTGGACGAGCGCCTGGCCGACGAAAAACGCGCCGTGGAAGAGATCATCGGCCTGCGCCGGCGCATTGCCGAGGAAGTCGATAAGACGCCTGCGGAAGGAGACGAGGATACCGACCCGCAGCAGCATGTGGCTTGGCTGGCCCGCCTGGAAAAGGGGCTGGAGGCCATCCAGGGCGACGAGCCCATGGTGCCCGTATGCGTGGACTCGCAGACCGTCGCCTCTGTCATCTCCGACTGGACGGGCATCCCGGTGGGCAAGATGATGACGGACGAGCTGCACACGGTGCTGCACCTCAAGGAGAAGCTGAATGAGCGCGTGGTGGGGCAGGATCAGGCGCTCGACGCCATCGCGCGCCGTATGCATACCTATCGCGCCAGCCTGGACGACCCGGGCAAGCCCGTCGGTGTATTCCTCTTGGTCGGCCCGAGCGGCGTGGGCAAGACGGAGACGGCCGTGGCGCTGGCCGACACCATGTATGGCGGCGAGCGCAACATGATCGTCGTGAATATGTCGGAATTCCAGGAAGCGCACACGGTATCGAGCCTCAAGGGCGCCCCGCCCGGCTACGTTGGCTACGGCCACGGTGGCGTACTGACGGAAGCCGTGCGGCGCAAACCCTATAGCGTCGTGCTGCTGGACGAGTTGGAAAAGGCCCATCCGGATGTGCTGGAGCTGTTCTTCCAGGTGTTCGACAAGGGAGTGATGGAAGACGGCGAAGGCGTGCAGATCAACTTCAAGAACACGGTCTTGCTGCTCACCTCCAACGCCGCACAGGACGTCATCACGGATGCCTGCGAGAAGGGCCGGCGCCCCGATCCGGAAACGCTGGTGCAGATGCTGCGCCCGCAGCTGCTGCGCCACTTCTCACCTGCCTTCCTCGGTCGCCTCGTCATCGTGCCTTACTACCCGCTGGGCGACGAGCAGATACGCAATATCGTGCGGCTCAAGCTCGCCAAGGTGGCAGAGCGCTTCGAGGGCAACCATGCGGCGGAATTCGCATTCGACGAGGCCGTCGTCAACGCCATCACGCAGCGCTGCACGGAGGTAGACAGCGGCGCTCGCAATATCGACCACATCCTGACGCATGCCATTCTGCCGCAGTTGGCGCAGCAGATTCTGGAACGCATGGCGATTGCGGAGAGTTTCGAGCGCGTCACCCTGGGCGTGGATGAGCGTGGCGACTTCACCTTCGCCTTTGTCGCAGCGCCGCTGGCAGGTGCAGCATGACCATCGTCGTCCGTACCGACTATACGCAGACGGGTGCGGAATACAGCATCAGCACACCGCTTGCCACCGACACCTTCCAGGTCAACAGCTTCAGCGGCGAGGAGGCACTGTCGGCACCCTACCGTATCACCGTGGACCTGCGCTCCAGCACGAGCGACGTGGATCCCACCCAGCTGATCGGTGCCAGCGCAGGCCTTACGGTCAAGACAACGGCCAGTACCACACGCTATTTCCACGGCATCGTCACCCGCTTCACGCAGAGCGGCGGCGGCACAGGCTATATCGTGTACGAGGCGGAAATCGGCCCCAGTTGCATGGTGATGGCGTTATCTACCGACCGGCGCATCTTCCAGAACCAAACGGTGCCTGACATCATCAAGGCGCTGTTGGGCGAATTCGGCGTCACTTACTCGTCCAAGCTGCAGGGCAGCTACACGGCGCGCGACTACTGCGTGCAGTACGACGAGACGGCGCTGGCCTTCATCGAGCGCATCATGGCCGAGGAAGGCATTTTCTACTTCTTCGAACACACGGCCAGCAGCCACACCATGGTGCTGGGCGATGCATCGAGCGCCCACCCGGCTTGCCCCACCATCAGCACGGTCAACTACTTCGGCGAGCGGGAACTCGGCATGGCCGTCGATACCGTCTACCGCTTCGACCTGGAACGCCGCCTGGTACCGGACAGCCTGAGCCTGTCGGATTTCGACTTCACCCAGCCCAGCACCTCGCTACTCACCACCACGGGCTCCACTTCCGGCAAGGCCGCGCAGTTCCGCTTTCCCGGTGGTTATACCAGTACGTCAGACGGCAACAAGCTGGCCAAGATCGGCCTGCAGGCCTTGCAGCAACCGGGGCAGACGGCCAACGGCGAAGGCTATTGCTACTGCTTCACGGCCGGCCATACGTTCACCCTGGCCGATTTCTACCGCAGCGACGCGAATACCAGCTACGTGCTCTCCCACGTGTCGCACCGTGGTGATCAGGACGGCTATAGCAACCGCTTCATTGCCTTCCCCAGCACACTGACCTTTCGCCCCCTCGTGCACCCGAAACCACGTATCCACGGCAGCCAGACAGCCAAGGTGGTAGGCAAGAGCGGCGAGGAAATCTGGACCGACAGCTATGGCCGGGTGAAGTTGCATTTCCCCTGGGATCGCAAGGGCAAGTCGGACGAAACCAGCTCCTGCTGGGTGCGCGTGTCGCAGGGTTGGGCCGGACAAAGCTGGGGCACCGTATTCATCCCGCGCATCGGCATGGAAGTGATCGTCAGCTTTATCGAGGGCGATGCCGACCGGCCATTGGTGACGGGCTGTGTGTACAACGCGGAGCAGACGGTTCCATATACGCTGCCGGGCAACCAAACGCGCAGTACGATCAAGACGAACAGCTCGAAGGGCGGTGGCGGGGGCAATGAGATCTGCCTCGAGGACAAGGCCGGTTCCGAGAACGTCTACGTCTTCGCCCAGAAGGACATGAATGTCACGGTGACGAATGATCGCAACGCCACCATCAGCAAGGGCAACGAGACGCTGACCGTGTCGGAGGGCAATCGCACCATCGCGGTAAGCAAGGGCAACGAGACCTACTCCGTGAAAGGCACGCGCGGCGTGACCGTGGAAGGCAAGGAAACGCATACGAACAAGGCCGACTTCGAACAGGACGTGAGTGGCAAGTACACCCTCAAGGTGACGGGCGATTTGCTGATCGACGTCACCGGCTCCGTCACCATCAAGTCCGGCAGCAGCGTAACCATGAAGTCGTCCACCTCGATGGAGCAGAACAGCGGCACCTCGATGACCGTGAAGTCGGGCACGGATATGACGATACAGTCCGGCACATCATTGGCAGCAAAAGCCGGTACGACGGGCGATATCGAGGCCAGCGCGACCTTGAACGTGAAGGCCAGCGCCATGGGTACGGTCGACGGCGGCGGCATGCTCACCCTGAAGGGCGGCATGGTGAAGATCAACTGATATGAACACGCCCGCTGTACCGTCTAACGCCGAACCGCACGTCGAAGAAGTCTTCGATGAGCTGGGCGTGTTGCGCTCCCGCACCGAGATGCAAGGGGGCCTGCCGCATGGGCGCCTGGATATCTGGTCGCCGGAAGGCAAGCCTGTGTTGCAGGCAAACTACGTTGCCGGCTTGCTGGATGGGGATGTAACAAGCTATGACGAAAATGGTGAGCGCCTGCAGACGGCCCAATACCTGGCCGGCAAGCAGCATGGCTTGACGACGGTGTACACGGACAACCGGCCATCGTTCGAGGCGCCCTACCTGCACGGCAAGATGGAAGGCGAGGCGCGGCAGTTCGACGCAACCGGCGTCGTACGGGCGCGCCTGCCCTATCGGCAGGGTCTGCAGGAGGGCGAGGCGCACTTCTACAACGACCAGGGCCGACTGATGCAGCGGGCGCCCTACCGCAAAGGCAAGCAGCACGGCGAGACGGTGAGCTATGACGGTGCCGACCACGTGATCGAGAAGGTGAACTACCGCGAGGGCAAGCTGGACGGCCAGCACCTGCGCTATCTGCCGGACGGCACGCTGGTGGAAACGCAAAATTATCGCGAGGGCAAATTGCTCAACGCAACGCAGCATACCGCCAGCAATGGCGCAGCGCCTGAGGGCGTGCGGGCCAAGTTGGAAAAATGGGTGCGAGGGGACAGCTGATGGGCATACAGGTGTGCATGGGTGCGATGATGCAGTGCAGCTTCGGCGTGGCGCCGAGCACACTCGTCGTGCTACCCACCAATCGGGTGATGACAAGCAATATGCCCGCCGCCACCATCATGGATCACGCGCCCATGATGAACGTCCCGCCCTTCGGCATGTGCAGTTCCATGGCCAACCCCATGGTTGCAGCGGCCACGGCGGCGGCGTCGGGTGTATTGACGCCCATGCCCTGCCTGCCCGTGACCTCGGCACCCTGGATACCGGGGGCCCCCACCGTGATGGTGGGCAGCATGCCGACGCTGGATAACTCATGCAAGCTGATGTGCAACTGGGGCGGAGTGATCCAAGTCACGGCGCCGGGCCAGTTCACAACCATGGTGCCCTAACGAGAATACGGGACGACGCCCTACACATGAACTATACCTTGACGCTGACGCGCCGCATGTTCGCCTTGCTGATTACCGGCATGGTGATGCTGTTCCTGCTGTTGTTCGTATTTGGATTTGCGCTCGGGTCGCACTGGTCCGTGCGCAAGGAACAGTGCGTGGACATGGTCGTCGTGCCCAAGGTGACCGACGCCAAGCCTGCGATGAACTGACACCGACATGAAGCCCGCCACCCTTTGCATGGAACACACCGCGATATGATCAGCCTTTCATCAGGGTCTACCGGCTTCCGACGCCTCCTTCCCGCGCTTCTAGCCGGCGCACTTACCATCACGACTGGCTGGGCTGCACCGGTTGCAGCATCGACCGCAGTGCAGACGGCAGCAGCTTCGACAGCTGCAGCGACGCCACCGGTCGACGGCCGAGTACTGCCGGCCGACATGGCGCGCATCAAGGCGCGTGGCGAGCTGGTCGTGGCCGTGCCGAACTTCGATTCGCCGCCCTTCTTCTACGGCCAGGGCAAGGACTTGACGGGCATCGACATCAACCTGGCCGAGGGCATCGCCCAGGAGCTGGGTGTCAAGCTGCGCTTCAACCGCGACGCCAAGAGCTTCAACGGCGTGGTGGATCGCGTCGCCAATGGCGAGGCCGACCTTGCCATCTGCAAGCTGTCGCGCACGCTGGAGCGTGCCCAGGCCATCCGCTACAGCGAGCCCTACCTCAAGCTGCGCCATGCACTGGCGCTCAACCGCATCGCCTTCGCCCGGCTCGCGCACGGCCAGGAGTTGCCCGACGTCATCCGCCATTTCAACGGCACGCTGGCGGTGATCGCGAAGTCCTCCTTTGCCGACTTCGCCAAGCGCAACTTCCCGCTCGCCACCATCAAGGAGTACCCGACCTGGGACGCCGCCGTCGCGGCCGTGAAGACCGGTGAGGTAGTCGCCACCTATCGCGACGAGTTCGAAATCAAGCGGCTATTGAAAGAGGACAACCAGGCCTCGCTCACCCTGCGCACGGTGACGCTGGACGACCTCACCGACACGATAGGTATCGCCACCAATGCGAGCGACCCGCAACTGCTGTCCTTCGTGAACCTCTACCTCAGCCAGCGCCAGGAGAGGTTGGACGTGGGCAAGGTTCTGCAGGCGCTGGCCGCCATTCATCACCCCTAGGAACGTCGAATCATGGATAACCGAAGCGCAATCGAAAGACGTTCCTCCAGCCCCTGGGCCGTCGTGATCAGCGTAGTGGCGGGCGTGATCGTGGGCATGTATTTCCACGGCTTTGCCGCAAGCCTGGGCGTGGTCGGCGATGTTTACGTCGACCTGCTCAAGATGATTATCCTGCCCTTCATGCTGTCGGCGGTCATCTTCAGCCTTAACCGCCTGTTCCAGGAGGGTGGCGCGGGCCGTACCTTGCAGCGCGTAGTCAGCGCCTTTCTGCTGAGCCTCGTGGTGGTCACCACCTTGGGGGTCATTACGGCAGCCGTCGTGCAACCGGGCAAGAACCTGTCGGTCGAGACCAAGAAGACCTTCGGCCAGATCGTGGGTGACGACGCGGGCAGCGCGAACGAGGTCAATATGTCCTTGTTCGAGCCGGAGGCGAAAAAGCCCACCGCCACCGTGTCATCCCGCCTACTGGAGCTGATTCCGTCCAATATCTTCGCCGCGCTCGCCAACGGGGACACGCTCAAGACGCTGATATTCGCGCTGCTGTTTGGCTTCTCGGTAGGGCAGATACCGAACCGCATATCGGGCTCGCTTACCCAGGCGCTGGAGACCGTCTACCAGGCCTGCCAGACGCTGACTCGATGGCTGAACTACCCGCTACCCATCGTGCTGTTTGCCATGACGGCGGCGCAGATTTCCACGACCGGCGTCAAACCACTGGAAGCCATGCTGAAGTTCGTCATCGCACTCGCGATCGGTACCATCGTATCGCTGTCGCTGGCCGTCTTCGCCATCTGGCGCCGTTCGGGCATGACGCTGCCCGCCGTGCTCATGGCGCTGAAGCAGCCTTTCGTAATGGCGCTGGCCACGCGCAGCAGCGCGGCCTGCATGCCCTCGATGATCTTCAGCCTGGCAGATCGGCTACGCTTCTCGCGTACCCAGGTGGAACTGATCGTGCCGCTCAGCATCTCGCTCTTGCGCATCGGGCCCATTCTCTACTATGTGATCGCGACCATGTTCATCGCGCAGCTCTACGGGCATTCGCTGGACGTGACTGAGATTCTGGTCGTGATGCTGAGCTCGATGCTGGCGGGCTTCGCCTCGTCCGGCATGACAGGTTTCATCACTGTCTCGCTCACAGGTCTAACTTGCAGCTATCTGGGCCTACCCTTCGAGGCGGCACTCGTCCTGTTCGTGGCCATCGACCCGATCTGCGACGTGATGCGCACCGTCATCCTGGTGATGGGCAATTCAGCGGTCGTGGCGATGGTCTGCCCCAAGCCGCTCAAGATCTAAAGCGAGGGGACGGCGATGCTCGGGATACTTGGCGGTATGGGCCCTGCAGCCACGGTGAGCTTCCTCGCGAAGATCATTGCGCTTACGCCCGCCTCGCGCGATCAAGAACACATCCCGATGATCGTCGCCAACCTGCCGCAGATTCCCGACCGCAGCAGCGCCATCCTGGGCACGGGCCCCGACCCATTGCCCAGCCTGCTGCATGGCATTGCCGTATTGAACGAAGCGCACGTGGGCCTGATCGCCATCCCCTGCAATTCCTCGCACTACTGGTACGACGACATGACGGCCGCCAGTGCGGCGCCGCTCCTGCATATCGCACGCGTGGCAGTAGCCGCCATCCCCACCTGCACAGGTCCCGTCGCCGTGCTCGCCACGCGAGGGCTGGTCAAGGCAGCTATCTACCAACGTGCCTTGGAGTCTGCAGGCCTGCGCTACCTGCTGCCCGATGACGATGAGCAAGACCACGTCGATGGCGCCATCCGCGATGTGAAGGGTGGCGAGCTGCCTGGCGGTGGCTGCCACCTGCAGAACGCGCTCGACCATATGGTTGAACGGGGCGCCAGCGCGGCGCTACTCGCGTGCACGGAGCTGCCGCTGGCAGCCGAGTATATCCAGGGTACGCCGCTCAAGCTGGTCGATACAAGCCTGGAACTGGCGCGCGCCTGCGTAAACCATGCCGTCGAGCATGGCTGGAACCGACCGACGTGATGCGTCTTTTCCAGTTCCTGCGCAGCCCGGTCGGCCTTCTGCTGATGCTGGCGATCGGCGTATTGCTGGGCAAGGCGGCACCTGAATACGCGGTAAAGATCGGCGGCCTCGGCCAAGTCTATCTGACGCTGGTATCGCTCGTGGCTCTACCCTTTGTGATCTGCGCCACCATCTTCGGCCTGCGTCAAACGCTGCACGACGAACACTTTGCCAAGCGCGTCGGCCGCATTGCCCTCGTTTTCGTGTCCATGCTGGCAGCAGCCGCGCTGCTGGGCATCCTCGCTGGGCTAGTGGGCGGGCCGGGGCGCAATGTGCCGCCCGAAGCACGCGTATCGTTCAGCCAGATGGTGGAACAGGAATCGGGTGCCGTCACCGACTTCCATACCGAGTTGCACGGCGTGGCAGTCAAGACGCGCATCAACCCAGTGCGCGACTTCATCACCCATTTCGTACCCGACACGGTGTACGCCGCGCTCGCCAAGGACGACTACCTGGGCGTGCTCTTGATGGTGGCGCTGTTCGGCACCTGCGTAGGCCTTATGCCGAGGGAAAAGACGGCTGCCATCACAGGCATGCTGGAGACGGGCTATCGTAGCTGCGAGGTGCTGATCAGCTGGATCAACCAGCTGCTCCCCCTTGCGGTGCTCTGCATCGTGGCCTGGCAGGTGGCCACGGCCGACGCCACGGCCATCGTCGCCATGCTCGACTTCATCGGCCAGTTCCTGGCCATCTCCGGCTTTCTGATCCTGGTCAGTGGTTATTACGTGTACCGCCAGTCTGGGTTGGGACTGATGGCCTACCTGTCGGCGTTCCGCGAACCGGTCATGCTGTCGCTGACGGCCGGTAACACGGCCGCCGCCATCCCCAATACGATCAAGACAATGACGGAGCGCCTGCGCTTCAACCGCGCCATGGTCGAGTTGATCACACCCATGGGCGCGATGCTGCTGCGCACCGGGCCGGCGTTGTTCTATTCCCTGGCAACGCTGTTCCTGGCCCAGCTATACCAAACACCCTTGACCCTGAGTGATTTGTTCGCGATCTTCGGCGGGGCCATTCTCATTTCACTGCTCACGGCCGGACAAGGCGGCATGGGCGGTGCGATCTTCGCCGCTGTGTCGTCGAGTTACCTGAGCCTTCCCTTCGACGTCTGCCTGATCCTGCTCATGGCCATCGACCGCGTCTGCGAGGCACCACGCAACCTGCTCACCTTGCTATCGACCTGCGCGGCCACGGCGCTGATCTGCTCCGGCCTCATGCGCGAGCAGGTCGTCGCCGCGCGCGAGGATACACAAGCGCCAAACGAAGGTCCGATCGAATTGTCACTGTCGCGCCCCGCCATTGCGGCACTCGTGCTCTGCATCGTCCTGGCCGGTGCCATGGTCACGGTTGCCGGCGCGGCCATTGGCATCAAGGCTAGCGGCTTTGCCGCAACAGCCTGCCGCCTGCCGAAATAAGCAACTTTCCGCACTTTCAGTTTAATATCAGTAATTTATGCGACATATTTCACGTGTAACGTTTTAATGCGCTTGTAAGTTGCTGTGGCTTGATACAAGATGTATTTCGGCTGGTAATAGTTACCGATGATAAGACGCAAAGCGCGCATGCTGTTCACGGGGGCGACATCCCACGCACCATTCTTCACGATTGGTCCAGTTGGTCCCTATGCGCTCATGCCATTTGTCGTCAGCTTGACGAATGAGGGCCACGGCAATAGCCGGGCAAGGGTTGGACGAAAGGTGAACGGTTTCCGAGTGCGGCGATGGAGCCGCGTCGTTTTGACGATTTGCGCTGCCTACATATTGGCGGCGTGCTCGTCGATTTCCGATTCCGTGTCGTCGCTATGGAGCGGCCCACCCTCGCTCGATTGGCGCGGCATGCGCATCGCGGCAGACAACCGTGCCAACCTCAATAGCCCGGTCCCGCTGGATATCGTGTTCGTGCTGGATAACAGCCTGTTGGAACGGCTCAACGCCTTGCCGGCAGCAAAATGGTTCGAAGGGCGGGACGAATGGCTGAAGACCTACCCCACCCAGATTCAAACTAAGCGCTTTGAGCTGGTGCCCGGGCAAGAGATCAACGTTTCGGCCGACCAGTTCGGCGTAAAGCACGCCTATGCCGTGCTGGTTTTCGCGAACTACCTGGATACGGGAGATCACCGCATCCGGGTAGATCAGTTTCATAAAGGCATGCTGCTGACGCTCGGCCCGAAGGATGTGACGGTAGACGCACAAACGTTGCGCTAACAGGCAGGCCGCAGTACTGGAATTCGACTGACAAATAATCGCGCAAGCCGACGCAGGAACGATCGGCCAGTGGAGAGGAAAGGAGTTGAGATGCGGGCAAAGATCGAGGTACCTCACGCCATCGAATGGCACGAGGGCCTATTGCTGGCACCTCAGCATTTCCAGCATGCCGATCGGCGCCACGCCTCGCTTGTCGCCAACCACGTCCTGGCTGCCAATGCTTTCGGCTGGGGCATCAGCAACTGGGAATACGACGCAGGCATGCTGGCCGCCGGCACGCTGCGCCTGACCTCGCTCTCCGCCATCCTGCCCGATGGGCTGCAGATCGACTACCAAGCTCAATTGCCCGATGCCGCCGTCGTGCAGATCGACCTGGGCGAACAGGCCGAGGCCTTCAAGCGCGGCGAACTGCCCATCTACCTCGGCATCGTTGCCTCCAGCCGCCGCGCTGGTGAAGGCGCCAGGCGCTATCGCTCGGTGCTCGCGCAGTCGATCAACGATGATATTTCCGACTCCGGTGCCGTCGATATCCCCCTGCTGCAGCCCGATCTCCACTTGTTCGCCGGGGAGCAGCCGTCCGGGCAGTTCGTGGCCTTCTGCCTGACAACGGTCATCAAGGAAAATGAGATGTATCGCGTGGGCGAGCACATCCCACCGCTCTTGGCCGTGGACGCGCGCAGTACGCTTGCGAAGCGCGTGAACCGGCTGGTTGCACAGATGCGCGACAAGGCGGCTTTCCTGGCCAAGCAGACGGCAATACCGTCCTCCAAGGCTGAGGATCGCCTCAATCAGCTGGAAATCCGCGAGCGACTCAACAGCGTGGTGATCGGCCTACCCATGATCGAAGCAGTGCTACGCACGCCCTCGCTGCCGCCCTACACGCTCTACCTGGCGCTGTGCTCGCTGCTCGGGCCGCTGAGCATGCTGCGCATGGGTGCCGTACCGCCCGTGCCGCCCGTCTACCAGCACGAAAACCTGCGCCTGTCCTTCGATGTGCTGCTGGGCGTGCTGGGCGATATGGTGGAGGAAGTCAGCCAGAGCTATGCGGAGCGCAAATTCGAATACCAGCGCGGCCAGTTCTCCCTGCCCATCGAAGCGGCGTGGCTGGGCGGGCGCCTGGTTATCGGCATGCGCGGCCAGTCGGAGCGCGATATCGTGAACTGGCTACAGGGGGCCATCGTCGGCTCCGAATCGGTAATCGCGTCACTGCGCGAGCGCCGCGTGCTGGGTGCGGCGCGCAGCCGTATCGAGGCAGCAGAAGAATTGGGCCTGCGCGGGGGAGCCAGTATCACGCTGTTCGCCATCGACGTGAACCCGGCGCTGATCATGCCAGACCAGGCACTGGTGATCGTCAACCCGGCGGAATCGGCCAACGCCTTGCGGCCGTCCGAGATCACCCTGTTCGTAAAGGGCTGAGACGATGAACGCTCCGGCACGCGCAATCTCGATGGCAGACCCCAGGCAGCTGGAATCGGGCCTGCTGGCTGAGCAGTTTCGCAGCTTCTATGCCGAGCTGGTCGAGTGGAAGTGGGTGCTGACCCACCCCGAAGATGGCGCCGAACCGATCAGCGCCGCCGCGCTAAGCCGCCAGCTGCAAAGCACGATCGAACTGCAGACCATCGAGGCGCGTCGCATGGGCGGCCGCTACGAACAGGAGAACGTGCAGGATGCGCGCTACCTGAAGGCCGCCATCGCCGATGAGATCCTGGTAAGCCTGGACTGGCCCGGTCGGGAAACCTGGACGTCGCACTTGCTGGAGGCTTCGCTGTTTCGCACTTCGGTCGCGGGCGATGCCGTGTTCGAGCGTATCGAGGAAACCCTGCGCAACCGCGACCCGGCCAAGCGCGAGCTGGCCCAGCTCTACCTGTTCGCGTTGTCGCTCGGCTTCGAAGGCAAGTACCGCGGCATGCCACCGTCGGATGCCCTGGCTGGCTACCGGCGCGAGCTGTTTCACTTCGTCTACCAGCGCGAGCCAGACCTAACTGGCCAGGCGTTGGCGCCCAGCACCTACGCCAATACGCTCTCGCACGTGCTACCCGCCAAGCTGCCCCAACTCAGCCGCTGGACGGTGATCTTTGGCATCGTAATTCTGATGATGCTGGGCGTCTCGCAATTGCTCTGGCTATGGCAGACCTTTCCGCTCGAACAGGCGCTCTATGCGCCCGCTTCGTCGTCCACAAATACACGGTGACACGATGAAGCTGAGATCGCATGAACTGGTGATGATCGCAACACGGAGGGCCGGCACGTGTTCCTGACCAGCCCGGCCGCGCTGTGGGTGCTGTTCGCGCTGATCGTCCTGACGATCGCGCTGATCGCCTTCATCCTCTACCTCGCCATGCACAAGGCACCCGCCAAGGCAGCGGGCCCAGCAGCCGGGGCGGCAAGCCCTACGCGTGCGGCACAGAATGACGGCTTCAAGTCGTCGTTTCGTAGTGCGGTCGAGCTGATCGAAGCGAATATCGCCGCGCGTAGCGAACGCTACAGCATCCCTTGGGTGTTGATGCTGAACGAAGGCGAAGACAACCATACTGTACCCATCGAACAGGCCGGCGTAGCCGCCGCGCTGAGCCCGGACGCGGCCTCAGTAGCCTCTGGCCAGGCCATCGATTGGCACTTCTTTGACCGCGGCATCGTGCTCGATGTGCTGGGCGAATATCTGGGTTCGCCCGACGACGACACAGCCGTCGACCGCCCCTGGGATGAGTTGCTGGGTCTGTGCCAGAAGTACCGCCCGCAGCGCCCCATCGACTCCATCGTCGTCACCCTGCCCGTCGATCTGCTGCTGCAGGATACGCACGAGGCGCGGCAGGAGCTGGAACGGCGCGCCCGCCTCGCGCACCGCCGCCTGTGGCTGGCGCAGAACCGCTTCGCCATGCGCTTTGCCGTCTACGTCGTGGTGACGCGTAGCGACCAATTGCGCGGCTTCGCTAGCTTCGCCCGTGCCCTGCCTGACTCGCAGCGCGCCTCGATGCTGGGCTGGTCTTCGCCCTACGACCTCGCCACCGTCTACCAAAGCGCCTGGGTAGACCAGGCCCTGGATTTCGTGGGCCGCACATTGAGCGACAGCCAGGCCGAGCTATTTGCCAACGGCGTGGACGTCGCCGACGTCGATGCGCTCTACCTGCTGCCGAACGAGCTGGCGAAGACGCGCAAGGGCCTGCAACAGTATGTCGACGAACTGCTTCGCCCCAGCGCCTACCACGAGCCCTTCTACCTGCGTGGCATCTACTTTACGGGCGACTCCGGCCCGTTGGCGCAGCAGCGCGAGCGCGACCGGCACGAGCGCAACGAGGAAGCCACCGAGGACGATGCATTCTCGTCCGTACTCCTGCAGGAACCCGCCTTCCTGAAAGACCTGTTCGAGCGCAAGGTCTTTGCCGAATACGGTCTGGCCCGACCCGTCCGCGCCGGCCTGATGTCGCAAGGGCGCCTGCTGGGCGCAATGAAGTGGGCGACCATTGCCGTGCTGGTGATATGGGGCATTGGGCTGATCGTGGCTGGCATCCGTATCGACAACCAGGTGAAGTCGCTGACTGCCACGCTCAACCAGATCGCGCACGACCGCGCCGAGCAGGCCGGCCGCGCATCGCACGGCAATGCGATGGCGCCGGAATGGTATCGGCAGAAGTCCCAGGCACTGATCGCCACCATGGAGCGCAGCGATGAGCGCAACCTGTGGGCCGTCTTCATCCCTGGTTCATGGCCCGTATTCAGCGACCTGCCCAAGCGCCTGCAACGCGAGTATGGCCGTGCCTTCTCCGATATCGCCGTCACCACGCTGAACCACGAACTTGAACAGAAGCTCGTCACGCTCACCGGTATGAGCCACACGGGTGCCATCGGCACGGACTGCACAGCCTACTTGCCACCGGTTGGCCTACCAGTGCCCAAACCCACCCTACAGGTCGAGGATACGCAGGAGTTCCAGCTACTGTCCCAATACGTCAGCAATGCAGAGCACCTCGACTATGCACTGGATACCTTCACGCGCCTACGCCAGACGGGGCACGCCGAACCGGAAGAATTCCGTGGCCTGATCCGCTATACGCTGGGCGTTGACCTACCCGGTGAATACAGCCGCACGCTACGCTACTTCCACGACTCGTTGCGCGGCGCCGGTGCGTCGGGCAACGAGACGCTGACCCAGGCGCCGACACTCTTGCGCTGCAGCTACGTGAAGACGGCGGACCGCCTCTACCAGCACCTGTTCGATCATAACGACCTGATCCTGGTGAACAACGATATCGGCACCTTGCA
>JAFAKZ010000583.1 GCA_019234745.1 Burkholderiales bacterium | reverse complement strand
GGCCTGGCTGCCGCCGAGTCCGTGTTCGCTCTGATGGACGAGACGCCGGAGGCCGACACGGGCACGAAGAAGGTCGAGCGGGTACGCGGCGAGATTCGCTTCGCTGAAGTACGCTTCCGCTACAACCTCGACGACCCGGAATCGCGCGAGGCGTTGGCCGGCATCGAACTCACCGTGCAGCCGGGCGAGACGGTGGCCCTCGTGGGCGCCTCCGGCAGCGGCAAGACCACCATCGCTAGCCTGATGCCGCGCTTCTACGACCCCGTGGACGGCGCAATCCTGCTCGACGGCGTGGACCTGCGCGACATACCGCTGGCCAATCTGCGCCAGCAGATCGCACTGGTGTCGCAGGACGTCATCCTGTTCAACGACACCATCGGCGCGAACATCGCCTACGGTGACGAGCACCCCGACCGTGCGCGCATCGAGGCGGCCGGCAAGGCAGCCTATGCACATGAATTCATCAGCCAGCTGCCAGACGGCTACGACACGCTGATCGGCGAGAACGGCACGCGCCTCTCGGGCGGCCAGCGCCAGCGCCTGGCCATTGCCCGTGCGCTGTACAAGGACGCGCCCATCCTGATCCTGGACGAGGCGACCAGCGCGCTCGACACGGAGTCGGAACGCCAGGTGCAGGCCGCGCTGGAAGTGTTGATGCAGGGTCGCACCACGCTGATCATCGCGCACCGGCTGTCCACGATCGAGAACGCCGACCGCATCCTGGCCATGCACCAGGGTCGCATCATCGAGTCCGGCACGCACGCGGAACTGCTGGCGCAGGAAGGCGTGTACGCCGGCCTGTACCGCCAGCAGCGTACCGAGGTGGAGGCATGAAGTACGAAGCGCGGCACGTAGACTGGGCCAGCGTACGCCGCGTACTCGTGATCAAGCTGCGCCACCACGGCGACGTACTGCTGACGACGCCCGTGCTGCGCACACTCAAGCAGCAGATGCCGCAGGTCGAAGTGGACGTGCTGGTGTACGACGAGACGCGCGATATGCTGGCGGACAACCCCCATATCGACCGCCTGTTCACCATCAAGAAGACGCGCGCGGCCGGCGGCAGCTGGGCCAAGCTGAAGCTGGAGCTGGGCCTCTTGCGTGACCTGCGTGCGCGCCAGTACGACGTGCTGATCTCGTTGACTGAGCACAACCGCGGCGCCAGCCTGGCGCGACTGTTGCGCCCGCGCTGGGCCATCAGCCAGGACGGTCCCTACAACGGATTCTACAAACGCAGCTTCAGCCACCTGTTCCAGCCCGTATGGCTGAACAAGCGCCACGCCGTCGAACGCAACCTGGATGCCCTGCGCACCATCGGCCTGTTCCCGCGCGACGAAGACAAGACGGCAACCCTGGTGCCGGGCGCAGCAGCGCAACAGACCATCACCGCCCTGCTCGCCACGCATGGCTTGGCCGCAGGCGGCTATATCCTGGTTCACCCTGGTTCGCGCTGGGCCTACAAGACCTGGACGGCCGAAAAGGTCGCAGGCCTGATCGCCCAGTTGATGGAAGAAGGCCACCGAATCGTCGTCAGCGGCTCGCCTGACGGCGCGGAACGCGCGCTGGCCGACGCCATCCTGGCCGCCCTCCCCCAGCGCGACCAAGTGGTGGACGTGGTCGGCCGGCTCAGCCTGCGCGAATTGGGCGAGTTGATACGCCAGAGCCGCATGCTGATCGGCGTCGATTCGGTGCCCATGCATATGGCGGCGGCACTGAATACGCCCGTGGTCGCCCTGTTCGGCCCCTCTGGCCAGATCGAGTGGGGCCCCTGGGGCGGCACGCACCGCATCATACGCCTGGGCCTGCCCTGCCAGCCCTGCGAACTCAAGGGCTGCGGCAATTCCGGCTATAGCCAGTGCCTGGCCACGCTGCCCATCGCCACCGTACACGCGGCAGCCATCGAGCTGCTTCAACTGAAGGCTGACTGACCATGTGCGGCATCGCCGGCTTCTTTGGCCAACGTCCCATCGCTCCCGCCTCGCGCGCGGCCATGCTCGCTGCGATCCGCCAGCGCGGCCCCGATAGCCAGCACCAGCTCGCCTGGGGTGCAGATGGTGCCATCGTGCCCGACGAGCAGGCAGCCGTTGCGGCACTGTTGCACGCACGGCTCGCCATCATCGACCCACGCCCGGAGGCCGACCAGCCCATGCCGGATGAAGCGGGCGACGTTTGGCTGTGCTACAACGGCGAAGCCTATGGCTGGAAGGACGACGCGGATGTCCTGCGTCGACAGGGCGTGCAGTTCCGCACACGCTCCGACACGGAATTCATCCTGCATGCCTACAAGACCTGGGGCATAGACGGCCTGCTCAACCGCCTGCGCGGCATGTTCGCCTTCGCCATCCTGGACCGCCGCAGCGGCAAGCTCTACCTGGCGCGCGACCGCATGGGCGAAAAGCCGCTGATCTACGCGCACCGCCCGGAAGGCATCGCCTTCGCCTCCACCGTGCGCGCGCTGCTGCCCTGGCTGCCGGCCGATGAACGCCGCTTCGACGGCCACGCCATCGACGCCTACCTGGCGCACCGCTACATCCCCGCGCCGCGTACCATCTACGCGGGCGTGCAAAGGCTGGAGAACGGCCACTACCTGAGCTACGACCTGCATAGCGGGCAGCTGGACAAGCACCGCTATTGGGTGCCCAAGGCGCACGGCGCCGTAAAGGCGGAGGACGCGCTTTTCGAGCTGGAAAAGGCCGTCGAACAACGTACTGTGGCCGATCGTCCGCTGGGCGTCTTCCTGTCGGGTGGCATCGACTCCAGCTGCATGGCCAGCATCCTGGCCGCCACGGGCCACCAGAACCTGACCACCTATACGGCAGCCTTCCCCGGCTCCAGTTTCGACGAAAGCGCCGATGCGGCCGAGATCGCCAGGCTCCTGTCGCTGCGCAACCACCCGCTGCCCGTACCAACGGCCATAGCGGAGGACTTCGCCCGCATCGTGGCCGATCTGGACGAACCGTTTGCCGACCCCTCGAGCTTCCCCACCTGGTACCTGGCACGTGAGACGGCCCAGCATGTAAAGGTCGTGATAGGCGGCGATGGCGGCGACGAGGTGTTCGCCGGCTACAAGCGCCACCCCAAGCATCTGCGTAGCGCTTGGCGTGCTGGGCTGCGCCTGCCCCTACGCGGTGGTTCCTCACCTGACGGCCGCGGCCTGACCAAGACGCTGGACGAGCTGGGCATGGATTGGCAGACAGCCTACAGCTTGCGTTTTTCCGGCTTCACCCCGGCCCAGCGCCGTTTCCTGCAGGGCGACCAGCCGCTGCGGCAGTGGACCTGGTGGCGTGCACCCGACGTCCACGAAACGACGCCGATCCGCCGCCTGCTCGCCATCGATTTCGCCAACACCCTGCCGGAGTACATTCTGCGCAAGGGTGACCTATGCACCATGGCGCACGGCCTGGAGCTGCGTGCACCCATGCTGGATCACGGCTGGCTGGAGAAGCTATTCGGCGTCGCCGCCGGCCAGCGTTTCACACAGCCGGCAAAGCGCATGCTCGATGTCGAGATGCCCAAGCTCAAGGCGCTAGGCCTGTTCGAACGCAAGAAGCGCGGCTTCAATCCACCACTCAAGGGCTGGCTGCGCGGTGATCTGGCGGGCCTCCTCGATGGCATGGGCAAGCGCCTGGAAAGCCTCACCGCGCATCAATTGCAGGCGGAGCGCGTGGATGCGCTGGTCACCGCCTACGGCAACGGCCAGGAAGCGCTGGCGGAGAACGTCCTGCAGCTCCTGATCCTGGACGAAAGCCTGGCGCAACTCGATACGCTCAACAAGGCCCTGCCGTGAACGGCCAACGCGCCACCATTGCGCTGATCATCGACGGCCTGCCGGGCGGCGGCGCCGAGCGGGTGGTACTGACGCTGGCGGAGAAGATGGCGCAGGCAGGACATGAGGTCACCATCGTGTCGCTGCGCGCGGTATGCGACTACACCATACCCGCCGGCGTGGGCTACCTCGTCGTTGAAGACGATGGCGGGCACGGCCCCCTGCGCCGCATACGCGAGATCGCGCGCCGCGCCGCCCTGCTCGACCGGGCACTGGCGACCCACTACGGCGAGCGCCCTATCGACTTGGCCATCTCCAACCTACCCAAGACGGACCGCATCGTGGCCGCCAGCCAGCGCCTGCGCCAGGCCTGGATGTGCCTGCACTGTGCCCTGACGGCGGGCGAGCTGGTCAACCGTACGCCCTGGAAGCGCTGGCTCAAGCTGCGCCAGTTCCGTCGTACCTATGGCGGCCGCCCCCTGATCACCGTCAGTGCGGCGCTGCAGGACGATGTGCGCAGCCTGGGCATCCAGCCCACGCGCATGGTCGCCATCTACAACCCCTTCCCATTGGATGCCATCCGCCAGAAGGCGCAAGAGCCGTGTCCCATGGACGGTGAGGAGTTCGTCGTACACGCGGGCCGCTTCAACCGCCAGAAGCGCCACGACCGGCTGTTCGAAGCGTTCCGCCTGAGCGCCTTTACGGGCAAACTGGTACTGCTGGGCAGTGGCAGCGAGGCCGAAGTCGCCGCCATGCAGGCCATGGTCCAGCACTACGGTCTGGCAGATCGCGTCGTATTCGCCGGCTTCCAGCAGAATCCCTACAGCTATATGCGGGCGGCCCGCGCGCTCGTGCTCACATCCGACTACGAAGGCTTCGGCAATGTGCTGGTGGAAGCGCTGGCCTGCGGTACACCCGTGGTGAGCACGGACTGCCCCTGTGGCCCGAACGAAATCCTGACGGGGCCGCTGGCCATCGGCCTGGCCGGGCTCAGCGCCGAATCGGTAGCGGCACGGCTCGATGCGGTTCTGGCTTCTCCCCCGACTATCGACCAGGCGGCGCTAGAGCGCTTTGGCGTCGACCAGGTCGCGCAGCAATACTTGGCCCTGCTGCCAGGCTAGACGACCATGCCCGCGCTGCATCCGACGCTGACTATTATCATGCCCGCCCACAATGCGGCGGCCTTTCTTGGCGCGACGCTGGAGCGGCTTGCGGCCGAGCTGGCGGACGTGGTCGATGGCGTCGAGGTGCTGCTGTTCAATGATGGATCGAGCGACGCGACGGGCGAAATCGCGCGGCGCTTTGCCGCCGACCACGCCTGGCTGCAGGTCCACGACGTCGCCTTCTGCAACGTCGGCCGCGTGCGGCAGGCGGCCGTGGCGGCGGCGCAGGGTGATTACGTGACCTTTCTCGACAGCGACGATGCCTTTGCCGACGGCGCCATGGCGTGGCTGCTGGATGTGCTCGCGGGACAATCACCCGATATAGTGCTGACCCCGCTGCAGGAAGTCAGCGACCCTGCCGCGCGCCTGGCGAGCCCATCGGCCCACGCCTGCCGCCTCATCGACCGCCAGACGGCGCTGGACCTGTTCCTGGAACATCGCGCGGTACAGGGCCACCTGATCGGCAAGTGCTTTGCGCGCGAGCTGCTGGCCGCACACCCGATTGCGCCGCTCACCGCCTATGAGGACCTGGCCACGCTGCCAGGACTGCTGCTCGACGCAAAGCGCATCGTGCTGGGTCTGGCGCCCATCTACCTCTACCTGAAGCGTGCCGGCAGCCTGTCCAACCGTTGTCAGGACTGGCCACGGCTGGGTGACCAGGTACAGGCACTGGCGCTCGTCGATGCGGCACTGGCATCCCATGTATCGGCCAGTCGGCGCGGCACGTTCTGGGTCGAGTTGGCCAACGCTTTACTCGACAGTCCCAACGGTCCATCGCTACTCACGGCGCACCCGGATATCGGCCGCCGCGTGCTGGCGCTGCCCTTATGGCGCTACTTGCTGACAGCTAGCATCCGCACCAGCCAAAAGCGCAAGCTGCTGCGCGTGCGCCGCGCCTTGCGGCAGACGATGGCATGAAGCAGCTCGCATCCCGGCTCACCATCGGCGGCTTCCTGCTAGCCCTGCTGCTGTGGCTGCAGCCACTGGCCCTGTCGGTATCGCCGCTCCTTGGGCGCAACGTGGCCTACTGGTGGTGTGCTGCGGGCCTGTTCCTGCTGGCCGGGGTGGGTGGCAGCTACCGTGCAGGGCGGATCGACTGGCAAGCACTTTGCAAACAGGACGTGCGCAGCCCCGTCATATTCGCGTTCCTGCTGTATGGCGCGGCGCTGTGGCTCACCTCGCGCGCCAATATGGGCTTCCATTACGACCACGTCCGTCAGTATATCGCCCTCGCCTGCCCCTTGATCCTGCCCTTTGCAGCGAGCCAGCGGTCGCATACCGACTGGTGGTGGCTGGGCTGCGCGCTGGGCGCCGTGGTGATGGCGACCATCTCCTCGTACGAGGTGTTCATGCTAGGCGAGCCCCGTGCGCGCGGCTATCACTTCTGGGTGAGCTGGGGGGCTTTGGGCCTGACCATGGGCATCCTGCCCCTCTCGGCCCAGCCACCGGGCTGGCAGCACGGCTGGCGCAAGGGGATACTTTATCTGGCTGCGGCGGCCGGCGTGGCGACGGCTATCTTGTCCGGCTCGCGCCTCACCTGGCTGGCGGCCGGCGCTATCCTCGCCTGGCGCCTGGGTCGGCGCTCGTGCAGGGCAGCCCTGTTCGCTTCGGTCGGCGCGTTGTGCGCGCTCTTGCTGTCCAGTGCCGTACCGGCCATCGCAGCCCGTTGGCAGATGTTCGGCCAGGACCTGCACCAGTACGCGACGGGCGACGCGGACACGTCGACGGGACTGCGCCTGGTGATGTGGCGCGAGGCGCTTGGCGCCTGGCAGCAGCACCCGTGGCTGGGTGTGGGCACGGAGGGCTTTCACGCCTGGCTGGTAGGCGCCGCCCGCCTGGGTCGCGGGCCCGCCACGCTGCAAGAGCACGGCCATGCACACAGCGAAATACTCAACGCCCTGGCCAGCGGCGGCATATTGGGCCTAGTCGCCACGGCGCTGGTCTTCCTACTTCCGTGGTGGGCCTTCTCCCGCTTTGAGTCGAATTCGCCAGACGCCCCGACAGCGACCGCAGCCCGCGCAGGCAAGACCTTGATCCTGGCCTTTGCCCTGATCGGCCTGGGCGATACCCTGCTCGTGCATTTCTTCCTGCTGAGCTGGTACACGGCCGTCGTCATGCTGATGCTGGGCTGGTGCCGAATGCGCGCCGATAGCTGACCATCCGCACGACATTCGCTACACTCCACGAGCCTCCCTTCCGATCCAGGAAACGATGACCGCAACCCCACAATCCGTCGGCCTTGTCCGGGCCCAGCGCGCCGAATTCGACGAGCCGCTCGCCCTGCAGGGCGGCGCCGTCATTCCCCGCTACGAGCTGGTCTACGAGACTTACGGCACGCTCAATGCCAGCCACAGCAACGCCATCCTGATCTGCCATGCACTATCGGGCAACCACCATGTGGCCGGCTTCCATACGCACGAGGACAAGTACCCGGGCTGGTGGGACAATATGGTGGGGCCGGGCAAGCCCATCGATACGGACCGTTTCTTCGTGGTGGGCGTGAACAACCTGGGTGGCTGCCACGGCTCGACGGGGCCGTCCTCCATCAACCCGGAAACGGGCCGCCAGTGGGGTTCGCAGTTCCCCGTCGTGGTGGTGAACGACTGGGTGCAGGCGCAGGCAAGGCTGGCGGACCGGCTCGGCATCGAGCGCTGGGCGGCCGTGATCGGCGGCAGCTTGGGCGGCATGCAGGCGCTGCGCTGGACGGTGACCTTCCCGCACCGGCTGCGTCACTGCATCTGCATCGCCTCCTCGCCGCGCCTGTCGGCGCAGAACATTGCCTTCAACGACGTGGCGCGCAACGCCATCCTCACCGACCCGGACTTCCACGGCGGCGACTACTACGCGCACGGCGTGGCACCCAAGCGCGGCCTCAAGCTGGCGCGCATGCTGGGCCATATCACCTACCTGTCGGACGCAGGCCTGGGCGGCAAGTTCGGCCG
The DNA here is from genome assembly GCA_019234745.1 of Burkholderiales bacterium. GTDB lineage: Bacteria > Pseudomonadota > Gammaproteobacteria > Burkholderiales > Chitinimonadaceae > JAFAKZ01. The sequence continues at coordinate 1,300 of JAFAKZ010000583.1, read as the reverse complement.
CACGCTCAAATCCGGCGGCTACCAGTTCAGCTACGGCACGGAATTCGAGATCGAGAGCTATCTGCGCTACCAGGGCGACCGCTTCGCCGATGTGTTCGATGCCAATACCTATCTGCTCATGACCAAGGCACTCGACTATTTCGATCCGGCGCGCCACTTCGGCGGCAGCCTGTCGGCCGCGCTCTCCGCCACCAGCGCGCAGTTCCTCGTCGCCAGCTTCAACAGCGACTGGCGCTTTGCGCCGGAGCGCTCGCAGGAGCTGGTCAAGGCGCTATTGGCCGCGAACAAGCAGGTTGCCTATGCGGAGATCGATTCCGTGCACGGGCACGACGCCTTCCTGATGACGGACGAGGCCTATGTGCGCCTGATGCACAGCTACCTCAACCGCGTGGCGAAGGAGGTGGGCGTATGAGCGACGCAATCCTCGACACGGCTCTGCGTCCCGACCTGGCGCGCATCGCCAGTTGGATCGCCCCGGAGACGCGCGTGCTCGACCTCGGTTGCGGCGACGGCACCTTGCTGGCGCACTTGCGCGACCAGAAGCAGGTGACGGGCTACGGCATCGAAATCGATATGGACGGCGTAATCGGCTGCGTAGAGCGCGGTGTGAACGTCATTCAGCGCGACCTGGAAGCGGGCCTGGCGGACTTCGACGCCAATACCTTCGACTATGTCGTGCTCTCGCTCACCATCCAGTCCATGAAGCATGTGGAGGCGCTGGTGGACGAGATGATGCGCGTGGGCCGCACGGGCATCGTCACCTTCCCCAATTTCGGCTACTGGGAAAACCGCTGGCAGCTCTTGAAGGGTCGCATGCCCGTTTCCGAAACCATCCCTTACCAGTGGTTCAACACGCCGAACATCCACCTGTGTACGCTGGCGGATTTCGACGCCTTCCTTGAAGCGCGCGGCATGCGTACGACGGCGCAGATCGTGATGCATAAGGGACGGCGCGTTACCTTCATGCCCAATATGTTGGGCAGCCTGGCCATGGTGCGCTTCGAGCGCGCGGCAAACCTGGGAGGTTGACGATGTATACAGTCTACGGCTGCAAGGGTTGCGGGTCGATGCCAGTGGAGGCGGCACTCGCCCTGGCCGGCGTCCCCTACCGCGTCGTCGACGTGGAGCCCTGGAAGGGCGGTCCCTTGGTCGGGGAGTTGCGTGCGCTCAACCCGCTTGCCCAGGTGCCGACGCTGGTGACGCCGGAAGGCGCGGTGCTCACGGAGAGCGTCGCCATCCTGATCTGGCTGGATGCGCAGTTCCCCGCAGCGGGCCTGCTACCCACCGATCCGATCGCGCG
>JAFAKZ010000252.1 GCA_019234745.1 Burkholderiales bacterium | reverse complement strand
CGTGGCGGACGGCATCGCCGTGGGCAGCCCGGAACTGGGCCCCCTGGATGGCGGTGCCCGTGCACTCGTGCTGCAGAACACGGAGGCCTTCGTCAAACAGGCACGGCTGGCCAACGATATGGCGGGCGGCGCACCCAATGCGGCACTTGCCCATCTGCTGAAGGTGGAGGCCGACATCCGCCAGGCAGCTCAGGGCCTGGCCGCTGGCGGCCATCTGCAGACGACCTTCCCCGAAAACGGCTTCGGCAAGACGGTAGCGACGGCCATGCAGGCGCTGTCGGCCAACCGCAATATCGGCGTCGTGCGCCTCACGCTCACGGGTTTCGACACGCATGTGAACCAGCGGCCGCAACAGGAGCGCCTGCTGGGCGAGCTAGCCCAAGGCATCGTCGCCATGCAGGCGGCACTGACGGAGTTGGGGCGTTGGGATGATACGCTGGTGTCAACCTATGCCGAGTTTGGTCGCCGCACGCACGAGAACCAGTCGGGCGGCACCGACCATGGCACGGCCAATGCCCACTTCCTCACGGGCGGCCAGGTGCGCGGCGGCTTATATGGTGCGCGACCCGACTTCACCAATCTCGACAACGACAACCTGCGCGCGGCGGTGGATTTCCGCCAACTCTACGCCACCGCATGCCGCTTCTGCTGGCAGAGCGATGGCGAAGCTGCGCTAGGGCGGCGCTTCTCGCCCTTGCCGCTCACCGCTTGAGTGAATCAACGGCTGCGCTGCGCCTCTTCGCGCACGGCAAGCAGGGCCTCGTTGAAGCGCGCGATGATGCGGTCACCATCAGGGTGGCGCTTGGGCACAATGAAATAGAGCGCCGATTCCGCCAGCGGATGTTCGCTGCGTGCGAACGTCTCCGCCGGCACGCCAAGCTGCTTGAGCAGGCCGGCATACACATAGTTGTCTGCAACGAAGAAGTCTGCCCGTCCCGCGCGAACCATTTTCGCACAGGCGGTTAGGTCGTTGGGTTGCTCGCGCCGCAAGCGCCCGGCACGGATCAGCGTTTCCAGGCTGGTCGCCGTATTCCACCCATTCGGCAGGCAGATGGTTAGCCCGTGCACCGTTTCCGGCCTGTACTCTGTCAAGCCGCGCTTGGGCATCGAATACGCGTGCATCTCCAATGCAAACAGGGGCTGCGAAAACCAGTACTCTGCCCGGCGCTGCTCGCTCGGCACATAGGGAAAGGTCGCGTCGTAGGCGCCAGCCAGCGTCATGGCGTAACCACGCCGCCACGGCATCCAGTCCAGGTCGATTTCGTAGCCGGCCCGCGCCATCACGGTGCGCACCAGTTCGACCGCCCGGCCGCCTTGCGGCTCGGATGCATCAGCAAACGGCGGGTAGTCCGGCCCCGTTACGAGCTTCAGATGGTCGCCGCCATGCACCGGCGTCGCCAGTGCAAGACAGGCGGCGAGTGGTGCGATTGAACGCGCGAAGAGATGATAGATCAGTGGCACGTTGGCGATGTCGTACAGGATTGCGAGGACAATTCCGACCTGGACTCCAGCATGAATCTTCGCACAAAAGTACCATGCTCTCAGCAACACCGATGAGTTTGTCTATGCACGGCGGCCGACACCGGCCCCCAAACAAAAAGACCTCTCCACAGGGAGAGGTCTTTCCTCGATCAGCCACGCGGTAGCGCGTTACTGCCTATACGCTTACTTCGATGCGTTGATCATGTATTCGGCGGCGGCGTGGAATTCCTCATCCGAACCGCTATAGCCACCCTTGGGCGGCATGGCGTTAATGCCCTTGGTGGCGATCTTGATGGCATCTTCCACACCACCCTTCAGGCGCGGCGCCCAGGCAGCCTTGTCGCCGAACTTGGGGGCACCGGCAGCACCGGACGCATGGCAGGCCACACAGACAGAGTCATAGATCTCCTTGCCCTTGGTGGCCGGATCGGCCTTGCCGCCTGCAGCAACGGCGCCGGCAACCTTCACGGCCGGCTCGGTGAACTTGGCACCACCTGCGTTACCGATATAGGCCACGGCGCGCGCCACTTCATCGTCGGTCAGGTCTGCCGCGCCGCCACGGGCCGGCATACCCTTGAAGCCGTGCGTGGCATGGTCGACCAGCGTGCCGAAACCCTGTGCGATACGCGGGCCCCAGGCGGCGGCATCGCCGAACTTGGGCGCGCCAGCCAGGCCAGTGCCGTGACAGGAAATACAGATGGATTCGAAGATGGACTTGCCGTTGCGGCTGCCGGGTGGGCCGGACTCATCCAGCTTGGAATAGCCGACGGGCTGGATACGCGCCGCGATCGCTTCCTTGCTCATCACCGGGCTGGCCGTATCGACGGGCATGCCGCCTGAGATCAGCTTGAGCGTCAAAAAGACAAAGAGCGGAATACCGACGATCCCGGCAAGAACCACCAGGATCACTCCCTTCACAGTCTGTGCGCTATCGCCTTGCGTGTCGCTCATGCTGCCATCCTTCTTACACTATTGTTCGGGTGGGAAGAAAAAACCTGTCGATTATAAGCGGGAATAATCCACACCACCAATTCGAACAAGGCGCCATGCCGCATTCAGCCAACAGACTGGACGCTGAAAGCGAAAATCGCTATGCTTACGCGCCTTCTCATAGCATCCCTCATGCGCCCGTAGCTCAGTTGGATAGAGTGTCAGTTTCCGAAGCTGAAGGTCGCTGGTTCGATCCCAGCCGGGCGCGCCAATACGCCGCAAACGAGTCGACCACTTGCACGCATGACGTGCGTTGCAAGCCGCCGTTGCTCCGCATCTCGTTGCAACATCGCACGTACATCGATTAGATGTCGGCAGCGGACTGCCGCCGTATCTCACCACGCCTTCGGGCTACCAGCGCCTTTCACCGCGACCAATCCAGGCGAAGCCTGACAGCCCGCAGCCGCCAGCAGGAAAACCCTCATTGCGCTTCACGATGTCTCGCACCTCAAGTGTCGAGCAATCTGCCCTTCCGCTCCTCGGAACCTGGGCGTTTGGAACATCGAATGCCTTAGACGGCACCGTCCCGGCACGCCTCGGCCTTGAGCCGTCGACAGCACTCGGGAGAGCCTGAGCGACGCGAAAAACCGAGCGCGCGCTAAGCGATCACACCCGCGGCCCAAACACCCACTGGTCAAAACCATCAACTTAGCCGCAACAGTTGTTGCATATTCCACAACGGAATTAAACATTTAGAGCAAATGCAGTTTGCTCTCGGTCTCCTCACGCCCGCATCAACGCTGAATTATTAGTATCGACAAATATTATGTATTTGATTCCACTTATATTCTGATGCTTTTTGTAGTTGTGGTAAGAAAAATTTCACAGATATAGTTCGCCGCCAGACATTGACGACGATCAACTTTTGAATAAGGCGTGGGAGGCCATTGATGGCAAAGCTGGTACGACACTTGACACTCGCAGCAGTACTGCTGGCCCTGCCGGTTGCGGCAAGCGCGAGCGCTTTTTTGGCTTCCGACGCGCTTGATATCGACATCCAACACAAGTCGAAATCATTCGTAACCGATCAGTCGATGTCGTTCGACGTGGCAAAGAACGGCACCAAGATGATGTTCTCGATCACCGTCGCGCCGGACCATGGCACGTCGGGCTCGTTCAGCGATCTTGACGTTGCGCTGCGTGGTCCACACGACCCGGATCTCCATGCCCTCGGCGTTACGCACGATAAACGCGGCGATACGATCTACACGTTCGAAGACACCCTGCACAAGGGCCACTACACGCTGCTGGATAGTTTTACGTCGAAGAATGGATGGCATGGCGAAGTCACGGCGCAAATTGCAGCCGTTCCCGAGCCATCGACCTACGCCCTGATCGCCCTAGGCATTGGCGCAATCGCACTGGTGAAGCGCCGGCAGCGTGGCGTAACGGCCTCGGCGCTTGGCGCCATGCCAAGCCTGGCTTGATCGCAGGTCATACGCAAGGTAACGACTAGGAAATTCCCAAACCGAGCGAGATAGCTCGCTCGGAAGCTCGGTCTGTTTTTTTGATGTTTTGTATTGATGTTGAAGTAACGCAGATCGCCAAATGCAATAGATGTGGGCGATTCGTGAACCGGTAGCCGTTTGGTACCTACATGTAACACAAGGCGTACGCGATGTTTGGTCCCCGGTTGCCGGGTGCCAGCTCCGTAATTCAGCCGAAAACCCATGTCGCGTTGTAGCGGCAAACACTTGCTGTACTTTTTGCAAGGAACAGGTAATGAAACTAAGTGCGATTTTGCTGCTCGCGGCGTTGGCCTCTGGCGCGACGTTTGCCAACGCAGCTGCAGTTACCGTCAGCGCCATGGCCGGCGACTCGTTCAATGGCCTCGATACTGGCGACCAAAATGTTAATCCAGGCCACTTCACGCAGGACTGGACGTTCAGTCTGCCGTCCGCGACGGGCGAGCTTGACGTCAACGCCTCCCAGACGCTGTCGATCGGCATTGGCAAGAATTCCATCAAGAACATCGACCAGGGGCAGGTCGAACTCTTTGCCGGCAGCCCCGGCCATGGCACGGAAGTCTGGTCCGGTGGTTTGAGCAACGGAACGTACCAGATCAGCAACCTGCGTCAAGGCAATTACTATTTCCAGGTTTCCGGTGTCGCCACGGGCAGCCATGGTGGACGCTTTGACGTGTTTGCCATCAACCCGGTACCGGAGCCTTCGACCTACGCTCTGATCGGCCTCGGCGTGGTTGGCCTTGCCTTGAGCCGCCGTCGCAAGGGCGGGAGTGCCGTCGTTGCAGCACCCGTGACGACGTTTGCCTGATGGTGAATTGATCCGTTGACAGGGCGAAGCCTGCGGCCGCCGGTCGCAGGCTTTCTCTGGGGCGCATAGACCAACTCACGACGGTTGCGCTGCAGCACCATTGCAGGACTGGTGTGGTACACAGCACCTGCTCTGCGATTCTGGATTCAAATGGCGTGAAAGCTTCGAGTAAATTTGTTTTTGCAGGACTGAGCGCCATGTGCATTTCCGCAAGGGTATACGCGGCCTACGATCCAAGCGATCCCTTTATCACCTATGTGGAATTCGGCCTGAAGACCGACAGCAATGTGTTCGGTATCGGCAGCGTCACGCCCACGACCTTCTCCGGTCGCAAAGACACGCTCGTGTTCGATTCGGCCGCGGGACTGCACTATGACTACACCGCGTCGCGCCAGCATTTTCTGGTCGATGCCGATGTCTATCGCACCGATTTTCAGAAGTTCAGCCAGGTAAATTACAACGGCTGGCACAAATCAGGCACCTGGAATTGGGCGGCCGGCGACCAAGTCCTCGGTTCGCTCAAATATGCCGACAACCGGGACTTGACCGAGTTCAATCAACTCTCGCTTGGCCAGGGTGATATTACGCGGCAAAGGGCATGGGATTGGTCATCGACCTATTCGATGAATGCAGGTTTGGCATTCCTTCTGAATGCCGACAGGCAGTTCTTCCGTCATAATCAGCTGAATTATCTTGACGCCAATGCCAACACCTACGGCGTAGGACTTGCTTGGACGAGCAACAAGGGTACATCGATCATATTGCGCGACGACTTCCTGAAAGTCGACTACCAACAGGATCTGTTGTTTCTCAGCGCCGCGGACCGTGGCTATAAACTCTCGGCACCAGCGATCGAACTTATTGAGCCCATCACCGATGCGCTGAAGTTCGACACCAACCTGGCACGAGCAACGACGACGCAGAACGTAAGCCAGTCGAAAGGCGCCACCGTCATCTGGGGCACCTCGGCCACTTGGCAAGCAACAGGTAAGACCAAACTGATCGCCAACTACCAGCGCCGATTTAGCCCGCTTGGTGCCGACACGAGCAACACACTTACTACGACTCGTAGCATTGAGTACAGCTGGCAATATTCAGAAAAGCTATCGCTGGATATTCAACATTACAAGACGGATTCTGACTATACGGAATTCAGCCTCGGCGGCGCGCGCCAGGAGCATATTTCCGATTATCACGCCACAGCGGATTGGCAATTGACCAAAGCAATCGATATCAAATTATACGGAGATCACACTACTCGAATGTCGACCCTGGCGGCAAATGCATACAGCCGAAATCAGGCCGGCCTAAAATTGCGTCTAAATTATTAGCCGCATTCTCATGTGTTTTATGAAATGAATATCATTGCCACCCTGTTACATCTGGCCCCTTGCGATCGAAAGATGCCATGGAAGATTTGATCGCCCCAGCCAAGGGTGAGCCGGCCGCACGCGCAAAGTCGAGCCGGCAGTCCACCCAGTCGAATCTCCTGCCCCACCTATCTTCGCTCAACGACCGATTCAGCGAGCTGAGCGGCGTCGCACCGGCTACCAGCGTATTCAAGTCCTTTATCGACCCGATATTGGTGGTTGCGACGCTGTACGCCCTCCATTTTGCATTTCAGGTTACCTTCGACGGCTACGCCATCGCCCTTGCCTGCACGGCTTTCCTGCTCTCGGCCCAGTTGCTCGATGGCACGTTCCTGTTTGTACCCGGAGAGGCGCGCCCACTGCTTGGCTTGGGTCGCTTCATGGTGAGCTGGTCCTTGATCGTGGCCGTGCTGTTGCTGCTGGGCGATGTCACGGGTTTCGCTGACTATTTTTACCCGCCCTATATCGTTACCTGGTTCCTTGCCGCACCCGCCGCACTCTTGCTCGTGCACCTGCTATGTCGCCCGATATTCCTTTCCACCGGCCGATCCTGGCAATCGCGACGCCGCGCAGTCATTGTCGGCGCCAATGCGGCAGGCTTGATGCTGGCGCAATCCATGCGTACGAGCAAACTACAGCGCTACGAATTCGTCGGCTACTTCGATGACCGATCCATTTCGCGCCTACAGGGCCTGATCGCGTCGGACCTGCTCGGTCGGCTGAACGACCTACCTGCCTATATCAAGGCAAATAACATCCACAACGTCTACATCTCGCTACCCATGACGTCGCAGCCGCGCGTGATGGATTTGCTCGAAGACCTCAAAGACAGCACGGCGTCGATTTACTTTGTCCCGGACTTTTTCGTGTTCGACCTGATTCAGGCGCGGTTCGACAATATTGCCGGCATGCCCGTGGTGGCCGTGTGCGAATCGCCATTCGTTGGCATCAATGGTATGTTGAAGCGCGCCTCCGACATCGTTCTCAGCCTGATCATCCTGGCGGTGATCTGGCCCGTCATGGCAATCGTCGCCGCCGCCGTCAAGCTGACTTCTCCCGGCCCCGTGCTGTTCAGGCAGCGGCGCTATGGCGCCGACGGCCAAAGCATCGTGGTCTACAAGTTCCGCTCGATGACCGTGCTCGAGGATGGCACCAATATCCGCCAGGCGCAGCGGGACGACCAACGCCTCACGTCGATCGGCGCTTTCCTGCGCCGCACATCGATCGATGAGCTCCCGCAATTCATCAACGTCCTGCAGGGCCGGATGAGCATCGTCGGCCCCAGGCCGCACGCGAATGCCCACAACGAAATGTATCGGAAGCTTATCCGCGGGTACATGATCCGCCACAAGGTGAGACCAGGCATCACGGGCTGGGCCCAGGTTTGCGGATACCGGGGGGAAACCAACACCCTGGACAAGATGGAGCAGCGCATCGCCCACGATCTGGATTACCTGCGCAACTGGTCTATCTGGCTCGACATCAAGATCATCGTCATGACGACGCTGTCCGTATTGAGGCATCGCGATGCCTACTAGTTTCACGAATGACCCGGTCACGGGGGAGTCAGCAATGTCGTTCTCAATTCGTCGCTTAGCGCTAGCGATCACCGTGGCGTGCTCGCTCGCTGCCTGCAACAAAGCCATGGAAAAGACCTCGCCAAGCCAGGTGCTGGCGCGCGTCAATAGTTCGGAAATCACCGTGCATCAGCTCAATTTCCTGTTGGCGCACCAAGCAGCAGACGATGCACATGGCAAGCAGCAGGCCCTGGAAAACCTGGTCGACCAGGAGCTCCTCGTTCAGCGCGCGTCCGCGTTAAAGCTTGATCGTGACCCGAACGTGCTGCAGGCTATTGAATTCTCCCGGCGCCAGATACTCGCCAAGGCAGCGATGGACCACGACATCGGTACGCCGTCGGCGCCAACCGACGCCCAGGTCGACGACTTCTACCGCAAGAACCCGGAGCTGTTTGCCAATCGCAAGGTATATGCCATCGTTCTGTTCTCCGTTGCGACCGACAAGGTCAAGCCAGAGCTCATGAAGCAGATTGATGCCTCGCACACGCCGGCCGAGACCGCAGGCATCCTGACGCGCGCGGGCCTCAAGTTCGCACAGACCGAAGCAAAGCGAGCGGCGGAAGAATTTTCCATCGCCGACTTGAAGAAGATCTCCGCTATGAAGGACGGCGATATCCTCGTGGTCGAAGGCGGTAGCAGCGTGTCGCTGGTCCAGATAGTTGGCACGACAGCGGCGCCGATCGATCTGGACGGGGCAAAAACGGCGATACGTGCCTTCTTGCAGCGGCAGACAAGGGACGAGGTAGCCGAAGCCAGGTTCAACGGTCTCAAGAGCGCGTCGAAGATTGAATACCTGCAGAAGCTCGATGAAGCCGGCGATACAAAGCCTGCGCGCGCCGAAGCAACCGTGGACGACAAGCATCTCAATGCGGGTGTGAAAGGATTGCAGTGATGAAATACCTGACGATGGCCCTTCTCTGCCTGATGTCGCTCGTGGTATGGGCCGAGGATGACTACCTGCTTGGCGTGGGCGATATAGTCAAGGTAGTGGTCTACGACCACCCCGACCTGACGACGGAAGTAGCGCTCGGCACGGGCGGCAAGTTGACGTTTCCGCTGGTGGGTGAAGTCGGTCTGGAAGGAAAGACCGCAAGCCAGGCGGAAGCGCTGCTGAGCGACAAGCTGAAGACGGGCGGCTTTATCAAGACCCCAAGCGTCAACGTGATGGTGACGCAGTACCGTAGCCAGCGAGTCTCCGTGGTGGGTGAAGTATTCAAACCCGGCCGCTATGTGTTGGATGGTCCGACTTCCCTGGTCGACATGCTGGCCACCGCAGGTGGCATCACGCCCAATGGAGGCGACGTGATCGTGCTGCGGCGCGGCGAGCACCGCGTCGAATTCACCATCCCGAAGCTGATGGGCAACACGGACCAGAGCCTGCAGTCCATGGACGTCGTCAACGGTGACGTGCTCTACGTGCCGCGCATGCAGCAGGTCTACGTCTACGGTGAGGTCAACCGTCCCGGGGCCTTCCGTCTCGAGCAGCACATGAACGCCATGCAGGCCTTGTCCCTGGCCGGCGGCTTCACGCCGCGCGCATCGCACAGCCGCCTCAAGATTCACCGGACCGAGCCTGACGGCAGCATCAAGAAGATGTCCATTACGCTGACCGACACGCTGCAGGCCGACGACGTGCTGTTCGTCGACGAAAGCATCTTCTAGCCCGGAGCGCGAACTATGACCCTCGCACAATTCCTGCAGATCGTGCTCGCCCGCCGGAAGGTCGCCCTAGGCGTATTTTTTGGCGTGGTCGCCACGACCATCATTCTCAGCCTGGTTTTGCCTAAGCAATATACGGCTGAGACCACGCTTTCCATCGAAGTCGCAGCGGCGGACCCGGTGACCGGCGTGGTATTGGCGGGCCAGCTTATGCCGAGCTATCTGGCTACCCAGGTGGAGATCATCTCCAGCCACAACGCGGCGCTGCACGTGGTGGACAGCCTTGGCCTGGACAAGCTTCCAGACGTGCAAGCCCGCTTTGCCGACGAGGCCGGCGGGAAAGGCGACATCCGCGATTGGCTGGCCGATCTGCTCTTGAAGAAGCTCGACGTCAAGCCCTCGCGCGAGAGCAATATCGTCACGATCAGCTACACGTCCGGTGACCCGAAATTCGCCTCTGCGCTCGCCAACGGCTTTGCACAGGCCTATATCCGCACGGTGATCGACATCCGCACCGCAGCCGCCCAGCAGAACAACGCCTTCTTCCAGGAACAGATCAAGGGCCTGCAGAACTCGCTGGAAGACGCGCAGAAGCGCTTGGCCGACTTCCAACAGGTTCAGGGCATCACGACAACGGACGAGCACGTCGACGTAGAGACGCAGCGCCTATCGGATATCTCCGCCCAGCTCGTGGCCGCCCAGGCGCAGACTTTCGATGCCCAATCACGTGCCAGAGTTGGCGCCGATGTCGCACCAGACGTGCTGAACAATCCCTTGATCCAGCAACTCAAGAACACCTTGACGCAGAAGGAAGCCGCCTTCAAGGAGCTCTCCGAACGAGAAGGTGTGAACCACCCGCGCTACAAGGAAGCCCAGGCAGAGCTCGAAGCGACGCGCCAGCAGCTTGAGACACTCAAGAAGCAGTACACGACCGGCCTCTCCGACGCGGCGAGCAATTCGGCGACGCGCATGCGCGCGCTGCAGCAGGCGCTTGCGCAGCAAAAGGGGAAAGTACTGGAGCTCAAGACCGAACGCAGCAAGCTGGACGTGCTGCAGCGCAATGTGGACAACGCGCAGAAGGCCTATGACCTGGCTATGGCGCGCCTGGCCGAGACGGCACTGGAAAGCCGCTCCAACGTTGCGAACGTGGGCATCTTGAAATCGGCGCCGGAACCGATCGAACCGTCGCGGCCGCGCCTCGCCATCAACATCATCCTGTCGATCTTCGTCGGTACGGTGCTGGCAATCGGCATCGCCGTCCTGGCCGAGCTGCGCGATCGCCGCATCCGCTCCGTGGCGGACATCGATCTGCTCCTGGGTATCCCGGTACTGGCCAATTTGTCGATCGCCACCTCGAAGAAGGAAGCCAAGGGTCGCGGCCTATTCCGCTTCGTCACGAACTTCCGCCTGGCGAAAGGAGCACGCGCATGAATGAAGTAGATATCGTCCTGGATTTGGCCCCGCCCTCCAATATCGGCCGGCTGCTGCTGGAAAGCGGGCGACTCACCGCCATTCAGGCGGAATCGGTACACGCGCTCCAGCAGGAAGAAGGCATCCGCTTCGGCGAAGCGGCGATCAAGCTCGGCTACATCGGCGCAACCGACATCCAATACGTCTTGTCGCGACAATTCGCCTACCCCTATCTCGAGCGCGACGACACGTCGATCAGTTCGGATGTGATTGCCGCCTACGACCCGTATACGCCCGCAGTCGAGCAGTTACGCAGCCTGCGCAGCCAACTCACCCTGCGCTGGATTGCCGAAGGCAACAAGGCATTCACCATCGTCAGCCACGAACATGGTGCCGGGAGCAGCTATATCGCCGCGAACCTCGCCGTGGTCTTCTCGCAACTCGGTGCGCGCACCTTGCTCATCGATGCCAGCCTGCGTATTCCCCGCCAGCACGAGCACTTCCGCATAGAGAACCGGATCGGGCTGTCCGACATCCTGGCAGGCCGCGCGGATATACAGGTAGCACATCGTATCGACAAGCTGCTCGACCTGTCTGTGCTGACGGCCGGCACGCCTGCGCCCAATCCACAGGAACTCCTGTCACGACGCAGCTTCGTCGAACTGCTCAGCCAGGTCTCCCGTGCGTTCGACGTCGTCATCATCGATACGCCGCCGATGGTGGATTCTGCCGATGCACAAGTCATCGCCTCCAGAACGCGAGCAGCATTGCTGGTCGCCAATCGTCACCAGACCAGCCTCGCCGGCATGCAATCCGTGATCGGCATGCTCCGTACCTCGGGCACGGAAGTGCTGGGCTGCGTGCTGAACGAGGCGCCTCGATGACGAGTCAGGTCGTGGCACCAGATGCCTTTCGCTGGCAAACGGTAGTCACGCGCGGTTGGCCCGTCATCCTCGGCCTGCTCGCGCTGACCATCCCGCTCGCTTGGCATTTGGCGCACACCCTCTGGCGCACGGATGACCAGGGTCATGGCCCCATCTTGCTGTGCGTTGTCCTTTGGCTGGTATGGTCGCAGCGTGAAGCGCTGGCGGCCATCCGCGCCACGGGCTCGCCGGCCGGCTGGCCACTGCTGGTGATCGGCCTGTGCTGCTACGTCGTCGGTACCTCGCAGTCCATCTACTTCCTCGCCATCGGCTCGCTGATCCCGACCGCCGCTGGCGTCACGCTCCTCGTATTCGGGCGAGCAGGGCTACGTCTGCTCGCCTTCCCCCTGTTCTTCCTTGTCTTCCTCATCCCCTTACCGGGCGCGCTGGTCGAGGCCATCACCTCCTCCATGAAGATTCACGTATCGGAGTGCGCCGAAGCGCTGCTATACCTGTGCGGCCTACCCATCGCCCGCGCCGGCGTCGTGCTGACAGTCGGGCCGTACGAGCTGATGGTCGCCGACGCCTGTTCGGGCTTGAACTCCATGTTCAGCCTCCTGGCGCTCGGCTTCCTGTATCTGCACCTGCAGCGCTATGTCGCCTGGCAACGCAGCCTGGTGCTGCTGGCGGCCATCGTCCCCATCGCCTTTTTTGCCAACGTCGTCCGCGTCATCGCGCTCGTCGTCATCACCTATTGCTACGGCGACGCCGCGGGCCAAGGCTTCGTCCATGATTTCGCCGGCCTCCTGATGTTCCTCGTGGCGCTCTCCGCCGTCTTGCTGGTGGACTGGCTCCTGCCCGGCGCGCTTCTTTCGCGCCAAACACGGGGAACGCGATGAAACACTGGATACTGGGTGCCGTGATGGTTGCTGCCGCCAGCGCGGCAGCCATCCTGACGCCGCATCAGCGCCTTGCCGCGCAGTACCCAATCAGCCTCGAACGTGAAATTCCGGGGCAGTTCGGCGACTGGACGCAGGTTAAGGACACCGTGCAGGTCGTTGAATCGCCGCAACTACAGGCGGGCCTCAAATCGATCTACGCCCAGGTGCTGGCTCGCGAATACGCGTCCCGCGACGGCACACGCGTAATGCTCTCCATTGCCTATACGGAAGACCAGAGCGAGAACTCGGGCAAGCAGTCGCACCGCCCGGAAATCTGCTATCCGGCGCAGGGGTTCCGTATCCAGGATCGGCAGCGAACGACGCTGCAGACTACGTATGGGGACATACCCGTCAAGCAAATGACCGCCATTCGCGACGAACGCCAGGAGCCGCTGACCTACTGGTCGACCATCGGCACCCACGTCGCATCCAACGAGGTGGAAGCAAAGCTCACGCAGCTCCGCTACGGCTTCAGCGGCACCGTCCCCGACGGCGTCGTATTCCGTGTGTCCTCGATTTCCACCGATGGGCCATCCGCCTTTGCACAACAGGCACGCTTTGTCGCCGCGCTCGCGCAAGCGCTCGCCCCGGCGACACGCGTACGCATGATGGGCATTCCGCCGGCCCAAGGCAGAGTCTGAAGCCATGTTGTCCGCAATCGCCAACCGCCCTTGGGATTCCGCGCGCCTCACGCAAGCGCTGCTAACGGGCCTGTTCCTGATCGGCCTGATCTTCATCGCCGGCGCCCTGTGCGCGATCCTCCCCTGGATCGCAGGAACAGGAATCGGTGTCGCCGTCTGCCTGGCGCCGATCGCCCTGCTGGCCTACGTCGCCATCATCTGGTACTTCCCCTGGCTCGGCTTGTACCTGTATTTCACCGCCGCGGTCGTGATGCCGGTTTGGAAGGTCGCCTACGTACTCGCCATGATGACCCTGGGCATCTACGCCCTGCGGAACTTCCTCCTGGGCAAGAAGCCGATTCATTTCGGCGCCATTCCCCATATACCCTATCTGCTGATGATGGCAATGGCGTCGATCTCGCTCGCCTTTGCGCTGCTGTACTTCCACAATTTCCGCGGCTACATCTACAGCGACTGGAACCCCTACCTGTATTGGGCATGGCTGCCCGTGTTGGGCGGCCTGCTGGC
>JAFAKZ010000184.1 GCA_019234745.1 Burkholderiales bacterium | reverse complement strand
ACAAAGCGGCCAGTTCATCACGCCGAAACAAGATTGCAAAATTGTGCTGGAGTGTACCCGTATCGGATACGGCGCTTCAATAGAACAAGCTGTGGATAACTATGTGGAAAATCTGGCACGAACAAGATGCTATTGAAGTCGTTGTTGCGATGGCGACGAAGCTATCGGGCCGATAGGCGAAATCATCCTTATTTTTCAATTGCTTGGGACGGATATTTCAGGCGATTTGACATTGTCATAACGGTGTTTCTATTTCAACCGTATGACGCAGAAGTGGATAAGTCTATGCCGATGTAGGTCTGAAACTACGAATTACAGGGAGCGCCGCTCGATCAGGGCTTGGGCCAGCGTGCCGCTGTCCACGTGCTCCAGCTCGCCTCCCACGGGCAAGCCTCGTGCGATCCGCGTCACCTGCAGCCCTTGCGCGCGTAA
The DNA here is from genome assembly GCA_019234745.1 of Burkholderiales bacterium. GTDB lineage: Bacteria > Pseudomonadota > Gammaproteobacteria > Burkholderiales > Chitinimonadaceae > JAFAKZ01. The sequence goes on along the minus strand of JAFAKZ010000184.1, from coordinate 2,032 downwards.
CAGCTCGCCCAGGTAGTGCGCGGTCGCCTCGCCTTCGACGGTGAAGTTCGTCGACAGGATGACTTCCTTGACGGCACCATCGTTGGCGCGTGCCAACAGTCGGTCGAAATGCACGTCGCCCGGCCCAATGCCGTCGAGCGGCGACAGGCGCCCCATCAGCACGAAATAGCGGCCGTGGTAGGCCATCGTCTGTTCCATGCGCAACAGATCGCCGGGCATCTCGACCACGCACAGCAGGTGGTCGTCGCGCGCGGGGTCGGCGCACAGCTCGCAGATATCCAGCTCGGTGAAGGTGTTGCAACGCTCGCAATGGCGCAGCTTGGACAGCGCATCGGCCAAGGACTGGGCCAGTTGCGCGGCACCTGCCTGGTCACGCTGCAGCAGGTGGTAGGCCATGCGCTGGGCAGACTTTGGCCCCACCCCGGGCAATACGCGTAGGGCTTCGACGAGTTGATTGAGCGACGACGGCGTCTTCATATATTGGACCGGCTAAATGAATACGGCCGCGCAGGCCCAGCGGGATGCGCGGCACGTATGGAGCAAGGCTAGCTCAGAACGGCATCTTGAAGCCAGGCGGCAGGTTGAGGCCGGCCGTAAAGCCCGCCATCTTCTCCTGTGTGGTCTGTTCGACACGGCGCTGCGCATCGTTGAAGGCGGCAGCGATCAGGTCTTCCAGCATGTCCTTGTCGTCTGCCAGCACTGTCGGGTCGATGTTGACGCGGCGCACCACGTGGTGGCAAGTCATCACGATCTTGACAAGGCCGGCGCCGGCCTGGCCTTCAACTTCCACTTCGCCCAGCTGCTCCTGGGCCTTCTTCATATTGTCCTGCATCTGCTGGGCCTGCTTCATCAGATTGCCCAGACCACCCTTGTTGAACATAGCGCTACTCCTTGAAACGAGTCATGAGACCGCTCAGACCCCGTCGGTCCGAGGGTGAATGGAATCGGGCAGCACGGTGGCGCCGAAATCGGCGATCAGCGTCTGCACGAAAGGATCGGCATTGATGGACTCCGTGGCGGCGGCGATACCGGCCAGGCGCGTGCGCGTCTGCTGCGCGGCGGGCGTCGCGTCCATTTCGCCGCCAACCTGCACGCGAACGGTGACCGCGCTGCCGAAATAGTTGCTGAGCGCCTGCGTGAGCCGCTCACGATAGTCGGGCCCAGCCACCACCTTATGCGCATCCGGCACGGCCAACTCGAATACGCCGTTCTCGAAGCGTACCAGTTCGGCGTGCTGTGCCAGCATGCCGGCAAGGCCGCCGAGCTTGAGCTTGAGAACCAGTGCGGGCCAATTACCATCGAAGGTGCGGGCGGATTCCTCCGATTCAACGGGCGCCATCGGCGGCGCCTCGCTCATGGGCGCAGGTACCGCTTCCGTCTCTTCCCATGGCGGGCGCGGCGCTGGGCCATCGTCCATGGGTTCTGGCTTGGAGGGGGGCGCCTGTACCGCGGCGGGCGGTGGCGCAGCTTCTACTGTAGGGGGCGGAGCGACCGGCATAGCCTGCGCCGTCTCGTGCCTAACCGGTTGCGCTACCGGCGTTGGCGTGGCGCTCACGCTGCGAGCTGGCGCGCGGCTATCCGGCGCGAAGGCCAGCATGCGCAACATCGTCATGCTTAGGCCGGCGAATTCGTCCGGCGCCAGGGCCAGGTCGCGGCGGCCGTGCAGGGCGATCTGGTAATACAGTTGTACCTCTTCCGGCCCAAGCGCGGCGGCCAGTCGGGCGATGTCTGCACCCTGCGGGTGGTCGGCGCCAACGGCCTCCGGTACCGATTGCTTCAGGGCGATCTTATGCAACAGGGCAGCCAGCTCTTGCAGGGCGGCATCGGCACCTACGCCGCGGCTACCCAGTTGCTCAACGGCCGCCATCAGCCCGGGCCCGTCCTTGGCGGCCAGATGATCGAGCAGGGCATAGAGATAGGAATGATCCACCGCACCCAGCATGGCGCGCACGCCCGCTTCCGCTACGCTGCCCGAGCCGTAGGCGATAGCCTGGTCCAGCAGCGACAGGGCGTCGCGCATGCTGCCGGCGGC
>JAFAKZ010000532.1 GCA_019234745.1 Burkholderiales bacterium | reverse complement strand
AGGTCAGCTTACCGTGGCAATGCTTGTACTTCAGGCCGGAGCCGCAGGGGCAGGGGTCGTTGCGGCCGATCTTGTCGTAGCCGCGTGTCTGGAGTGCGCCGGCAGCGGGCGCTTCGCTGGCCTGTGCCAGGGCAGCGTCGTAGTCGGCGTGGTGGTATTGCATGTCCGGCGCCTCGTGCTGCTCCAGCGCGGCCACGTCTTCCTGCGTGCGGATCTGCACCGTCATGCACAGCAGCACGACTTCACGGCGTACGCGCATCAACAGGTCTTCGAACAGCTGGAAGGCTTCGCGCTTGTATTCGTCCTTCGGGTTCTTCTGGCCGTAGCTGCGCAGGTGAATGCCCTGGCGCAGATGGTCCAGCGCACCCAGGTGCTCGCGCCACTGCTGGTCGACGATCTGCAGCATGATGGCGCGTTCGAAGTGGTGCATCACGGGCGGCGTGACGCGCTGCGTCTTCTCGGCATAGGCCGTGCTCCAGGTCTCGATCAAGCGTTCCTTGAGGTCTTCGATTTCGAGATTCTGGTTGGCGTTGAACCAAGTCGCGATGGGGACGTCGACCTGGAATTCGGCCAGGGCCTTTTCCAGACCAGGCAGGTCCCACTGTTCTTCCATCGTGCCGGGCGGGACGAACTGGTCGAAGGTGTCGGCCGCGTAGCCGTCGCGCAGGGCACCGATGGTGGCAGATACGTCTTCCGACTCCAGCAGCTCCTTGCGCTGGGCGTAGATGGCCTTGCGCTGCTCATTGGCGACGTCGTCGTATTCCAGCAGCTGCTTACGGATATCGAAGTTGCGGCCTTCCACCTTGCGCTGGGCCGTCTCGATGGAGCGGCTCAGCATGCCGGACTCGATCGCTTCGCCTTCCGGCAGGTTCAGGCGCTGCATGAGCGCGCCGATGCGATCGGACGCGAAGATGCGCAGCAGCGGGTCTTCCATGCTCAGGTAGAAGCGCGAAGAGCCCGGGTCGCCCTGGCGGCCGGAACGGCCACGCAGCTGGTTGTCGATTCGGCGCGATTCGTGGCGTTCAGTGCCGACGATATGCAGGCCGCCGGCGGCGACGACCCTGTCGTGCAGCTCCTGCCATTCGGCGCGCACCTGTGCGATGCGTGCTTGCTTGGTCGCGTGGTCCAGCGACTCGTCCGTCTCGATCGCGCGGATCGCCGGCTCAGGGTTGCCGCCCAGCACGATATCGGTACCGCGGCCGGCCATGTTCGTGGCGATGGTGATCATGCCGGGGCGGCCGGCCTGCGCCACGATTTCCGCTTCGCGGGCATGCTGCTTGGCGTTCAGCACATTGTGCTCGTAGCCGGCAGCGCGCAATTGCGCGGACAGCAGTTCCGAGTTCTCGATCGAGGTCGTGCCGACCAGCACGGGCTGGCCGCGATCCTGGCAGTCCTTGATGTCGGCCACGATGGCGTTGAATTTCTCGTTGGCCGTGCGGAACACCTGGTCGTTGGAATCCTTGCGGATCATCGGCCGGTTGGTCGGAATGATGACCGTTTCCAGCGCGTAGATCTGCTGGAATTCATAGGCTTCCGTATCCGCCGTACCCGTCATGCCCGAGAGCTTCGTGTACATGCGGAAGTAGTTCTGGAAGGTGATCGTGGCGAGCGTCTGGTTTTCCTTGTTGATCGCCACGCCTTCCTTGGCTTCCACGGCCTGGTGCAGGCCTTCGCTCCAGCGACGGCCCGGCATGAGGCGGCCGGTGAACTCGTCCACGATGATGATCTCACCATCCTGCACCACGTATTGCTGGTCACGCAGATAAAGTGTGTGGGCGCGCAGGGCGGCGTAGAGGTGGTGCATCAGGCCGATATTGGCCGTGGAATACAGGCTATCGCCCTCGGCCAGCAGGCCGGCGCCCACCAGCAGCGCTTCAGCGTGCTCGTGGCCCTCTTCCGACAGGATGACCTGGTGCTGCTTCTCGTCTACCCAGAAGTCGCCCGGGCCATCTTCCGTCTCCTGGCGCTTGAGCTTGGGGGCCACCAGGTTCATATGGCCGTACACATCCGTATTGTCGTCGGCCTGGCCCGAGATGATCA
>JAFAKZ010000381.1 GCA_019234745.1 Burkholderiales bacterium | reverse complement strand
CTCATCCGCCATCGCCTGGAAGCCTGCATGACGCCGAAGCAGACCCTGCTGTACGCAGGCCGTCCGTCCTCGGCTTCGCCGGCCGTGGGCTATATGAGCAAGCACCAAGCGCAGCTCAAGGCCTTCCTGGATGAAGCACTGACGCTGACCAAATAATCGCTGAAATTGCCCGCGTATACCCGCGCAGCCCGAACATAACGGAGCCGAACGAAAATGCTGATCGAAGTCAAAGTCCCGCAACTGCCTGAGTCTGTGTCGGAAGCCACGCTTGTTGCCTGGAAGAAGAAGGTAGGCGAATTCGTCGAACGCGACGAGAACCTGATCGACCTGGAAACCGACAAGGTCGTGCTCGAGCTGCCGGCCCCGCAAGCCGGTGTGATCGTCAGCCTGGTCAAGGGCGACGGCGCTACTGTCGTGAGTAACGAAGTGATCGCCACCATCGACACGGCCGCCAAGGCCGGCGACAAGCCTGCTGCTGCCGCCGCAGCCGCACCGGCCGCTGCCCCTGCAGCAGCCCCGGCACCGGCCAAGGCCGCCAAGGCTGAAGCCGCCGTCATGCCGGCCGCCAAGAAGGCCGCCGCCGACCTGGGCGTGGATACGAGCAAAGTTGCCGGCTCCGGCCGTGACGGCCGCGTACTGAAGGAAGACGTGGTGGCCGCTGCCGCCGCGCCTGCTCCAGCTGCCGCCAGCGTTGCGTCCGCCCCTGCCGTCGAACTGGCCGGCGACCGCCCGGAACAGCGCGTGGCCATGTCCCGCCTGCGCCAGCGCGTGGCCGAGCGCCTGATCCAGTCGCAATCCACCGCCGCCATCCTCACTACCTTCAACGAAGTGAACATGAAGCCGGTGATGGACCTGCGTAACAAGTACAAGGACCGCTTCGAGAAGGAATTCGGCGTCAAGCTGGGCTTCATGGGCTTCTTCGTGAAGGCCGCCGTCCATGCACTGCGCAAGTACCCGATCGTGAACGCCTCGGTGGATGGCAACGACATTGTCTACCACGGCTACTACGACATCGGCGTGGCGGTGGGCAGCCCGCGTGGCCTGGTGGTACCGGTGATCCGCAATGCCGACCAGCTGAGCCTGGCGCAGATCGAAAAGCAGATCGCCGACTTCGGCAAGCGCGCCCAGGAAGGCAAGCTGACCATCGAAGAGCTGACCGGTGGCACCTACACCATCTCCAACGGCGGTACCTTCGGCTCGATGATGTCTACCCCCATCATCAACCCGCCGCAGTCCGCCATCCTTGGCATGCACGCCACCAAGGAGCGTGCCGTGGTCGAGAACGGCGAGATCGTGGTGCGCCCGATGATGTACCTGGCCCAGTCCTACGACCACCGCATCATCGACGGCCGCGAAGCCGTGCTGAGCCTGGTTGCTATCAAGGAAGCCATTGAAGACCCGGCACGCCTGCTGCTGGATCTGTAATCAAGACAGGGTAGGGTAGGCGGCTTGAGAGCCGCCTTTCCCGTTTTGTTGTGGGGGCCGATCCCCCACCCCCAGGGTGAGAATACTATGTCCCAACAATTCGACGTCGTCGTCATCGGTGGTGGCCCAGGTGGCTACGTAGCCGCCATCCGCGCATCGCAGCTCGGTTTCAAGACCGCCTGTATCGATGCCACCAGCAACGCAGAAGGCAAGCAAAGCCTGGGCGGTACCTGCCTGAACGTGGGTTGTATCCCGTCCAAGGCGCTGCTGCAGTCGTCCGAGAACTTCCACAACGCCCAGCATGGCTTTGCCGACCACGGCATCCAGGTGGGCACGGTGAAGATGGACGTGGCGCAGATGCTCAAGCGCAAGGAAGAGATCATCGCCAAGAACACGGGAGGCATCGCTTTCCTGTTCCGCAAGAACAAGGTCACGCCTTTCCATGGCACGGGTAGCTTCAAGGCCCGCAACGGCGACAAGTGGGTGCTGGAAGCCAAGCTGGCCGACGGCAAGACGGAAACGATCGAAGCGACCCACGTGATCGTGGCCACCGGTTCGAGCGTGCGTCAGCTGCCTGGCACGACGATCGACAACAAGCTGGTGCTCGATAACGAAGGCGCGCTCGCCATCCCCGAAGTGCCGAAGCGCCTGGGCGTGGTCGGTGCCGGTGTGATTGGCCTGGAAATGGGCTCCGTATGGAAGCGCCTGGGTTCGGATGTGACCGTGCTGGAAGCGCTGCCTGCCTTCCTGGGTGCCGCCGACGAGCAGGTCGCCCGCGAAGCGCTCAAGTTCATGACCAAGGAAACGGGCCTGACCATCCACACGGGCGTGAAGATCAGCGAGATCAAGACCGGTAAGAAGGACGTCAAGGTCACCTACGCCGTGGGCGAGGGTGAAGCCACGACGGCCACCTTCGACAAGCTGATCGTCGCCATCGGCCGCGTGCCGAACACGGCCGGCCTGGGTGCCGACGCCGTCGGCCTGAAGCTGAGCGACCGCGGCCAGGTGGAAGTGGACGACGACTGCCGCACCAACCTGCCCAATGTGTGGGCCATCGGCGACGTGGTACGCGGCCCGATGCTGGCGCACAAGGCCAGCGAAGAAGGCGTGGCCGTGGCCGAACGCATCGCCGGCCAGCACCCGCACGTCGATTTCGGCGTGATTCCCTGGGTCATTTATACCAACCCGGAAATCGCCTGGGTGGGCAAGACCGAGCAGCAGCTCAAGGCCGAAGGCGTCGAATACAAGAAGGGCCAGTTCCTTTTTTCGGCGAACGGTCGTGCATTGGCGCTCGGCGAAGCCAAGGGCTTTGTTAAAATGCTGGCAGACAAGAAGACCGACCGCATCCTCGGCGTCCATATCGTCGGTCCGTTCGCGTCCGAACTGATCGCCGAAGCCGTGGTGGCGATGGAATTCTCCGCCTCCAGCGAAGACATCGCACGCATCGTCCACGCCCACCCGTCGCTCAGCGAAGCGCTGCACGAAGCGGCACTGGGCTGCGACGGTCGTACGCTGCACAGCTGATCGGCATCGATTGATGTCTGCGGGTCGGCACGCCGGCCCGCGCTGCATATGATTCATCTTGATGGGCACCGCGCCCATCCCCAACAAAGGACGTTGTCATGAACCTCCACGAGTACCAAGCAAAAGACCTGCTTGCCAAATACGGCCTGCCGGTGCAGAAGGGCATCCTGGCCACGACGCCGGAAGAAACCGCGAACGCTTTCCGTTCCATGGGCGGCAAGTTCGCCGTGGTGAAGGCGCAAGTGCACGCCGGTGGCCGCGGCAAGGCCGGTGGCGTGAAGGTCGTCAAGAGCGCCGACGAAGCGGCTGAAGTCGCCAAGTCGCTGCTGGGCAAGCGCCTGGTTACCTACCAGACGGATGCCAAGGGCCAGCCCGTCAACTCGCTGCTGGTTTGCGAAGACATGTACCCCGTGCAGCGCGAGCTGTACCTGGGCGCCGTGGTGGACCGTTCCACCCGCCGTATCGTGTTCATGTCCTCTACTGAGGGCGGCGTGGAAATCGAAGAAGTGGCGCACAACACGCCCGAGAAGATCATCAAGACGGTTGTTGATCCGCTCGTGGGCCTGCAGCCCTTCCAAGCCCGCGAAGTCGGCTTCGCCCTGGGCCTGGACGACGCACAGATCAAGCAGTTCACCGGCCTGATGCTGGGCGCCTACAAGGCATTCGTGGAAAACGACTTCGCCCTGTTCGAAATCAACCCGCTGGCCATTCGCGGCGATGGTTCGCTCGCTTGCGTGGACGCCAAGATCGGCATCGACAGCAACGCGCTCTTCCGTCACCCGCACCTCGTGGCTCTGCGCGACAAGTCGCAAGAGAACGAGCGCGAGCTGAAGGCATCGGAATTTGACCTGAACTACGTGGCGCTCGAAGGCAACATCGGCTGTATGGTGAACGGCGCTGGCCTCGCCATGGCCACGATGGACATCATCAAGCTGAAGGGCGGCCAACCGGCCAACTTCCTGGACGTGGGCGGCGGCGCCACGAAGGAACGCGTGATCGAAGCGTTCAAGCTCATCCTGGCCGACGAATCGGTCAAGGGCGTGCTGATCAACATCTTCGGCGGCATCGTGCGCTGCGACATGATCGCGGAAGCCATCATCGCTGCCGTGAAGGAAGTGAACGTGACGGTGCCCGTGGTGGTGCGTCTCGAAGGTAACAATGCGGAGCTGGGCGCCAAGATTCTGGACGAATCCGGCCTCAAGCTGACGTCGGCCCAAGGCCTGAACGACGCGGCCGAGAAGATCGTCGCCGCCGTCAAGGCACTCGGCTAATCACGCACCGCACACAGGAGTAGAACCATGAGCGTTTTGGTCAACAAAAATACGAAAGTGCTGGTGCAAGGTTTCACCGGCAAGAACGGTACCTTCCACGCCGAACAGGCGCTGAAGGTCGGCACCAAGGTCGTCGGTGGCGTGACCCCGGGCAAGGGTGGCAGCGAGCACCTGGGCCTGCCGGTGTTCAATACCATGCGCGACGCCGTGCGCCAGACCCAGGCTGACGCCTCGGTCATCTACGTGCCGGCACCGTTTGCCAAGGATTCCATCCTGGAAGCCGTGGACGCTGGCGTGAAGCTGGTGATCTGTATCACGGAAGGCGTGCCGACGGTTGACATGCTGTACGTGAAGAAGGCCGTGGACGAAGCGGGCATCCGCCTGATCGGCCCGAACTGC
>JAFAKZ010000213.1 GCA_019234745.1 Burkholderiales bacterium | reverse complement strand
GTCGGTGCCGTCGCCATGATCGGCTTCGTGGCGCATGGCTTTGGCGGCACGGAGGCGTTCGGCAACTTCACCGATGCGGGTGGCGTGGCGGCGGGCCTGGCCAAGTACCACGGCCGTCTGCCGGGCATCCTGTTCGCGCTCGCCCTGATCGACGCCAGCATCATCGGCGCGGCTGCCGTGTCGCTGTCCACGGCCTACGCGATCGGCGACGTGCTCTCGCTCAAGCACAGCCTGCACCGCAAGCCGTCCGATGCGAAGGGCTTCTACGCCGTGTACTGCGGCCTGATCGCCTTGGCCGCCGCGCTCGTGTTGATCCCCGGCGTGCCGCTGGGCCTGCTGACCAACGCCGTGCAGACCCTGGCCGGCGTACTGCTGCCGAGTGCTTCCGTCTTCCTGCTGCTCCTGTGCAATGACAAGCAGGTGTTGGGTCCCTGGGTGAATACGCGCTGGACCAATATCTTCACGGCCGTCGTTGTTGCCGTGCTGGTCATCCTGTCCATCGTGCTGACCGCAGCCGTCGTCTTCCCCGACATCAGCGAAAACGCCATCGTCGAGATTCTCGTGGGCGGTGGCCTGCTGGCTGCAGTGATCGGCATCGGCACCATGGCGCTGCGCGCCTACCGCGTGGCCAACCGCGAAATCCGCATCGAACCGCAGGTGCGACCGACGCGCTCGGCACAGGACAACTGGCGCATGCCGGCGCTTTCCAAGCTTCGCCCGGCCGTGCTGACGCCGGCGACACGCGTCTGGATGGGCGTGCTGCGCAGCTATCTGGTCCTTGCTGCAGGCATGGTGGTCTACAAGGTGATCACCTTGGCCATGTAACACGCAGCCGTCGTCCCCGACTCCTAGACTGACCCTTGCGCTGAAGACAGGGCGGCACTGGCCGCCCCGTCCGGTGCTGTACACCCTAAACAAGAGAAAATCATGCTGCGATTCCCCAGCGTACGTACCTGCCTGTCCGTATTGAGCGCCGCCTGCCTGCACGCCCTGGTTCAGGCCGCCGATGTATCTTCCACGCAAGACGACGCCAGCAATGCGCCGTGGTGGAACGCCCACGCGCAAAGCACCTATGTGTGGCAGCACAAGAACGGCTTCAATGCGCCCTACTCAGGGCCACAAAGCCTCATGCCGGGAGACGAGGACGGCTACACGCTGTCGGTGACGGCCTATTTCGGTGCGCGGCTGTGGCACGGCGCCGAACTCTATGCCGACCCGGAAGGGGTGCAGGGCAAACCGTTTTCCGAGCTGCACGGCTTGGCCGGCATCAACAACGGCGAAATCCAGAAGAACGGCGGCCCCGTCATGCGCTTTTACTGGGCACGCGCCTTTATCCGCCAGACCATTGGCATGGGTGGCGAACGCAACAAGGTGGACGATGACGCGAACCAGCTGGCCGGCAGCTATGATAGTCGGCGCCTGGTGTTGACGGTGGGCAAGCTGACGCAGACCGATATGTTCGAGAAGAGCGCCTACGCCAACGACCCGCGCTCGCAGTTCTTCAACTGGGCCATGATCACCCATGGCGCCTGGGACTACGCCGCCGACGCGCGTGCTTATTCCGTGGGCGGCACGGCCGAGCTGTACTGGGACGACTGGGCCTTCCGCATGGGTCGCTATATGGAACCGCAGATCGCTAACGGCAACTACCTCGACTACAACCTGACGCGCCATCACGGCGATACCTTCGAAATCGAACACGACCACACGCTGGCCGGCCTACCAGGTTCTGTTCGCATCATGACCTTCCGCAACCTGGCCTACGCCGGTTCTTACCGTGACGCCATCAACGCGGCCCAGGCCACCGGCGGCGCGCCCGATGTGACCAGCGTACGCAAGGATGCAGTGAAGCGCGGCTATGGCATCAGCGTGGAGCAGGCGCTGAGTGACGACGTCGGCGTCTTTGCCCGGGCCAGCAAGGCGGACGACAAGGTGGAGGAGTATGCTTTCACGGAGATCGACGACATCGTGTCGGCCGGCGTGTCGCTCAAGGGCAGCGCCTGGCGCCGCGGCGACGACACAATCGGCCTGGCCTATGCGTCGAGCGGCCTGAATCAGGACCATCGCGACTACCTGGCCGCAGGTGGGCTGGGCGGCTTCCTGGGTGACGGCAAGCTGACGCACTATGGGCGTGAGCAGGTCCTTGAGCTGTACTACAACGCCCAACTGCGGCGCGGTGTGAACTTCACGCTGGATGCACAGCAGATCGTCAACCCCGGCTACAACGCCGACCGGCGCGGTCCCGTGAACATCTTCGGCGGCCGCATGCACCTGGCTTTCTAGGGCCTGTTTCAGCTTAAACGCGATCCGGGAAAATGGTGTGAGCAGGCCCTAATCAAGTGCGTCTATAGCGATTCACCGCATGCCTTTATACTAACGCCGCCTTGGCAGCCCTTCGTCCTCCATGACGAAGTTGGCTGCGATCTAAGACGGAGCGTTCATGCGGTACCGGTTTCGCCCTACGCCACGCCGGCGGCTCACCGCGGCGTTGGCCAGCCTTGCGTTGGTCGTATCTGCGCTTGCCGACGATACAAGCGCCAACGCAGACACGTCAGAAGATTGGGCCGTGCACGGCCAGCTGACCAATGTGACGCAGCATGGCGCGCGCTTTAGTGCGCCCTATAGCGGCACCAACAGCCTCAGGCCCGACGCGCCCACAGAGGAGACGACGGACACGACGCTGTTCCTAGGCATCCGCCCCTGGGCGGGGGCCGAGCTATGGGTGAACGGCGAGGTGGACCAGGGACGCGGGCTGAGTAACACGCTCGGCGTTGCTGGCTTTCCCAGTGGCGGCGCCTACAAGCTCGGTGCCAACAAACCGTATGCGCGCCTGCCGCGCGCCTTCCTGCGCCAGACTGTATCGCTCGGCGGCGAGACGCAGGCCGTCGAGGGCGAGGCCAACCAGTTGGCCGGGTCCCGTACGGCGGATAGCCTGACGCTGACTTTCGGCAAGCTCGCAGTGACGGACGTCTTCGACAACAACAGCTACGCCCACGATCCGCGCGCCGACTTCCTCAACTGGACGGTCATCGACGCCGGCACCTTCGACTACGCGGCCGACCCCTGGGGCTATACCTTTGGCTTCGCAGCCGAATGGACGCAAGGCTGGTGGACCTTGCGCGGCGGCTATTTCGAGCTGTCGCCGCTGCCCAACAGCAAGATCGCCAACTTCAACTTTCGTGCGAACTCGCCCATGGTCGAAGCGGAGGCGCGCTATAAGCTGCTGGGCCAGCCGGGCAAGGTCAAGCTGCTGGGCTTCGTCAACCGGGCGGACATGGGCAGTTACCGTGACGCCATCGCCTGGGGCGTGCAGAACGGCGCCGCACCCGACGTCACCCAGGTGCGCCATTTCGCCACGCGCTCGGGCATCGTTCTCAATCTGGAGCAGGCCATCTCCGACGACGTCGGCGTGTTCGCCCGCCTGAGCCGGGACGATGGCAGCAAGGAAGCCTACGAGTTCACCGATATCAACAAGTCGCTTTCCGCCGGCGTGTCCATCAAGGGGACATCCTGGGGGCGTGCCGGCGATACCTTTGGCGCAGCCATCGTGACCAACGCGCTATCCAACGATGCGAAGGATTACTTCGCGGCCGGCGGCATGGGTATCCTGATCGGCGACGGCAAGCTGAACTATGCACCGGAGAAGATCCTGGAAAGCTACTACGCCGTTGGCCTGGGCGCGCACTTCGCCGTGTCGCTCGATTACCAGCATGTGAACAACCCCGCCTACAATCACGACCGTGGCCCTGTGTCGATCTACAGCCTGCGGGCGCACGCACAGTTCTGATTCCGCCCTGATTCGGGAGATAAATGATGCGAAAAGCGATAACTGCGGCGTTCGCCGCCATCATCGTCGCCGTTGTGGCCCATGCTCACGGTGACCACTCCGGCGCGGGCCAGCCCGGTAGCGAGGCGAAGGTCAACCGCACTGTCGTCGTCACCATGGACGACAATATGCGTTTCGACCCGTCCGATGTCGCCGTCAAGCAGGGCGAGACCATTCGCTTCAAGGTGAGGAACCAGGGCAAGCTGCGCCACGAGATGATGCTGGGCACGGCCAAGGAGATCGCCGAGCACGCGAAGATGATGCGCGCCATGCCCGATATGGTGCACCACGATGCCAATGCCATCACGCTCGACGCGGG
>JAFAKZ010000385.1 GCA_019234745.1 Burkholderiales bacterium | reverse complement strand
GCGATCTTCTCGCCGTCCATGGAGCCGGATACGTCCAGCGCGAAGCCGACGACGCGCGTCTGCGAACCGCCCGTGGCCACGCCCTCGGGCTTGGCGGTGACGGTCAAGACGGCATCCAGCCGATTCTGGCCGCGCGGAAGATAGGGGTTGAAGAACCCTTCAATGGTAAACATGGTTAAACCTTAGACTCGGGGCGTGTTCACGAACTGGTCGCCAGCGGCCAGAATGCCGTCGACGAACTTGCGCTTGATCTGGTCGATATCGCTCACCGCCTGCTCTCGCTTCTTGGCGTTCTCGACGTCGAGCTTGTGGCCCATCTCGATGGTCTGCAGCAGCTTGTCGGCCACCTGGGCCAGCATGGCCACGTCTTTCTCGCTGCCACCCTGGCTTTCCTTGGCCTTGAGGTAGACCTCCTGCAGCTGGTCGGCGCCGATGGCGGAAATCTGCCGCGTGAGTTCGCGGCGTGCCTCGTTCGCCTTGGAGGCGCGGCCCGTCTGCTCGAGCGAGGCCACCTGCACGATGGCGCGCTTGAGGTGGGGTAGGTCGAACAGGATGGTGTCCATGATATTGCCGATCTCGATGCGCGAGGCCGTCTGGCTGGCGCGGATCTGCGGGATCGAGATCATCGATTCCGCATAGGCGATATGCATGCGCACGGCGCGCGTCTCGAAGGCGTTGATCTGCTCGCCGAAGTCGCGCAGCTTGGTGATCTCCACCAGGTCGCGACTCTGCGCCACCTGCTGGCGGCGCTGCTCGAATTCCACGCGGGCACGCTTGATCACGATCTGTGCGGCAGCCAGGTAGAGCTCGAGGTCCTTCAGGTTCTCGATGCTGGCATCCACCATGCGGTCGAGCTTGGAATTGATGGCGCCGAGCTTGGTCATGTCCTGCTGCGCGCGCTTCTCTATCGTGTCGAGGTGCGAAGTGATCTGCTTGTGCGAGAGCTGGAAGTAGCGCAGGGCGGAAGCCCACTTGCCCACTACGGGCAGACGGCCGAAGGTCGAGGCGACCCAGTCCTGGCCCTCCACCTCGCGCTTCATCTTCTGCAGGTGGATGGCCTTGATGGTGGTGGCGAGCTCGATGGTGAGGTCGCCGGCCGCGCCCACGTCGCTCGTGCGTATGCCTTCCAACAGCTGGTTCAGGTAGTCGTTGAGCTTCTTCTGCGGCTCGCTGCCGAAGCTCAGGAGCGTATTCGTATCGTTGAACGACACGGCAGCGGCGATCTGCTCGATGCGGCTCATCTGGGCCGGCTGGTACTTGGTCAGGTCCAGCTGATGCTCGGGCGTCAGCGCATAGCTGAGCGCGGGCAAATTCTCCGTGCCGGCGACGGGGATGGTCGGCGCGGGCATGGGAACGGGTACGACGGTGCGGGATTGCTGGTCGTCAGCATTCAGATCATTCGTCATGTTCATCAACCGTGGTTGGTCAGGCGGATTCAAAGTGGTCCAGGCCACGCGGGGGCTATTGTGCGCCGCTCGCGAGATTTTGTTGAGCCTGTGTGTAAATTTTGCGGCCGGTGTTCAGGCAGGGGCATGCGGCGGGGGCATGATGGCGTGCTGGAGCGGAGATAGGACGAGGTTTTGCGGCGTTGCCGTGTTGTGTTTCTGCTTGCCTTCACATTGGCAGATGGGGTGTAAAGAAGAAGTAAAAAATGCGGAGAGGCGCTGGAATACGTCCGCTGCACTAAGATACCGTCGCTCCCGCGCAAGCGGGAGCCCAGTAGTGGCCGCATGCCACTTCAAGCGTTGGCTATGCCCCTATCGCCGCACTGGATTCCCGCCTTCGCGGGAATGACGCAATTGTGGATCTGCCCACTCGCAGCGGGAATTCGCGGGCCGGAATGCAGAAGGCGCGCTATCGCTAGCGCGCCTTCACATTGGCCGGAAGCCCGATCAGCTCTTCATCATCGAATTGTACGTCGCCAAGGCCTGCGACACGGCCGGGCTCGGGTTGGCCGGGTCGCCCATGCCGAACTCGGCCTGCAGCGAGCTGAGATTGCTCGTGATGTACGAAATGGCGTTGTTCAGGTTGCTGAGCTGGCTCGGAATGAAGTTGTCGCTTTCATTGAGCAACTGGGCCGACTTGGCGAAATTGCCGCTGAACTGGTCGATGGCGGCCACGGCGCCCGTCTTGTTGCTGGCCAGCACCGCTTCCAGCTTGGACGTGTCGAGCGAGGCCATGCCCGTCTTCGGATCGATAGTCAGGCCCAGGTCGCCCATGCCCTGTACACCGCTGCCGGCGCCGTTGAAGAGGCTGGAGATGTTCTGCTGCAGCTCGTACACCGACTCCTGCGCCGCCTGCGTGCCGGACAGCAGGCCACCCTGCTGCATATCGCCGCTGAACTGCTTGATCCAGTCGTTGTATTCCTTGATGAACTTCTGCAAGGCCGATTCGATATCGCTATTGCTGGTGGAGGAGTTGATGCCGCCAAGCGCGCTGCCATCCTGCTGCATGCCCTGCACGGCCGCGCCCATCTGGCTCAGGTCGGCGTACTGCGCCTTGAAGTCAACCTCGTCAGTATTGATGGTCGACATCATGTTGTAGGCTGACTGGGGGTCGCGCAGGGACATGTTGTAGCCGCTGGCCGACAGGCCCGTCAGGCCGCCGAAGGGGTCGGTCGAGCTGCCCTGGCCGCCCGTATCGCTGGTGCTGACGTTATTGCCGTTGTCCGTGGCGCTGCCGACCAGCATGGACAGCATATCGGCCTTCACCTGCATGAACTGCTCGGCGAATGCCTCGTCCGTGCTACCCGTTGTACCTGCTTGCGTCGTCGTCACGTTCATGGCTGTGAAGTCGAAACTGACTTCCTGCGATCCATTGACCGACATAGCGCCCCCTACCACTGTTCGTGGGAGTGCGATGGCTCTCCCCTGCGTTGAGGAGATTTCCAGCAAGAATCAGGCCCTTACGGCGACCATTCGTCGGATTGGACAGAATCCGATCACGCTGACCGGCTGCTTCCCCTTGGTTTCAGGGGGATGGTCGGGATGGGGTCGGGCGCAGGGCGCCGTCTTGATTTGAGACGCGACTTCGTCGCTTACCCCCACCCTAGCCCTAACTACAAGGGGAGGGAGCCGGTCTGCGGGATATCGCGGTGTCGAGCCCGCAATGCAGGAAAGAAAGCGGCAGAATTTCACCAGCGGGCGGCAATATTTGCCGCCCGGCAAGCATTACATCTGCTTCACGACGTCAGCGCGCTTCTGCTTGAACTCTTCGTCCGTCAGCAGGCCCTGCTCGTGCAGACGCGACAGGAAGCGCAGGCGCGTTTCCAGGCGCGTCATGCGGTCGTCTTCCGTCGCATCGACGGGCGCGGGCAGGACAGCGGGGCGGGTCGGGGCGACCGCCGCCGTCGGCGCCACAGGGCGCGCGGGCTGTGCCACTTGCGGAGCGGCCACGCGAGCTGCCTGCGGTGCGACATAGGCGGGGTTGGCGGGCGGCGCAACAAAGGCTGCGTTGGCAGGCGTTGCCACGTTGACGGCGTTGGAGGGCGCCACATAGGCCGGTGTCGGCTGGACCACCACCACGGGGGCGGGGGCATCCAAGGAAAGGGCAATCCAGTCACTGCGCTGCAGAACGCCTTCCTCGGCAGTCGGTTGCGCCAATTGCACGTCGTTGGCGGCCGCGGCGCGAGCGCCTACGGGCAGGTTCGCGAGCGACTGGACTTGGTAGTTGCCCGTTTCCGGACGCAGGGCGGTGCCAACAATGATGTTGAGCTTGCCGTCATGTACGAACACGCGGCCCGTGTTGGTCTTCTTCTTGGATAGCGGCCCGATTTGCTCGTGCGCGCCGGTCGACTCGAAGATCATTTCCTGGTCGGGCGTGGCTTTGGCCAGCACGCCGGCAATGGCCGGGGCCAGGTGGTAAATCTCGTTCTTGGTGAACATGGGGGTAATGGCACGGCCGTCCATGGCGCGCACGCGGGCGAGCGCCATCGCCACGCGCTCCGTGGGGATGACGGCCGGATGCTGGTTGGGCGTGGCGCTGGATTCGCGCGCCACCAGCTGCACATAGTCCCAGTCGTTCCACTTCAGCTTGTGATCCGGATGTTCCAGCCATTCCGTGGTGCGGCGGGCCGCGGCGCTGGTCGTCTCGCTGTCGCTGTTATCGTCGAACAGGTGGGTGAAGCTGTCGAGGATGCCGGCTTGCGCCACAGAGGCGGACAGCAATAGACCGAGGGCGACGCAGCGAGCCGTTGCGCGCAGAGGGAAAGGCTTGGACATGAATGAACTCCAGAAAAAGACAGCGAGGACCCGCCTCGCCCATTATGCGTGCCGAGGATAGTGAAACCCCCCTTATTAGGCAAGGCGGGATTGCAGTCGATGCGGGCGTGAAACGTAAAATGTGACTCGCCGCTTTGCGGCATTGGTGAAACCTGGCGCGTATCCTCACATTTCACTTTTCACGTTTCACACACTACTTGCGACAGGTATACGCGTGGAACGTACCGTTGCCGTCCTTTTCCGGGCCGTCCGACACGACCGTGTCATAACCCGAGGTATGGGCCGAGTTTCGCGCCAGGGTGGCGAGTTCCTTGTCGACGTCGACTGGGTCGCGGCTCACGAAGCCGACCTTGTCGAGCACGCTGACAGAAATCGTGCCGCGCGGCGTGCACTGGCCGACGGCGCTGGCGTCGGCGACATTCACATTGTCGGCGCCCGGGTCGAGCTTGACCCAGTGGGCGCAGCCGCTGAGGGCGCCGGCCGCGATGAGCGCACAGGTGGCAAGGCGATAGGACATATTCAGCTCCTGGTTTCGGATGTAGGGTTGACCGGCGCGGGTGGCGACAGTTCGCCCAACCTGCGCAACAAGGGCGTCATGGTCGCACCCTGCACGAAAATGGAAAAGGCCACGACGGCAAATGCCGTGGTCACGATATCGTTGCGCTGCGACAGCTCGGCCGGCAGGGCCAGCGCCAGTGCCAAGGCCAGCGAGCCGCGCAGCCCGCCCCAGAACAGGATGTGCTGGTGGCGCCCTTCCACGCGCAAGCTGCTGCGTTGAAATAGTGCGCAGATGGGGTAGACGGCCGCGGCTCGGCCCAGTATCACCATGCCGATGGCGATGGCGGCTGGGCGCAACAGCGTGGCAAACGGCTGCGCCGCTTCGTGCATGCCGATGAGCAGGAAGACGAGCGAGTTGGCGATAAAAGCCAGGTATTCGAACACGGATTCGATCGCCTCACGGCCCTTGGGCGACAGCGAACGGCTGCCCGGACCGGCATTGCCGAACATGATGCCGGCGGCCAGCGTGGCCAGCACACCAGAAAGCTGCAAGTGCTCGGCCAGCAGGAAAGAACCGTATGCCGTGACGGTGGCCAGCGTGATTTCCAGCAGGTGGTCGCCCGTGCGCGTGCTCAGGAGCAGTATCCAGCTACTCGTCACCATACCGCAGAACAGCGAACCCAGCACCGTCACCAGCAACTTCTGCGATATCAGGACCGGGCCCATGGCCTGGCCGGTGGTCATCGCCAGCACCACGGCGAAGGCGACGGCGGCCGTGCCGTCGTTGAACAGGCTTTCCGCCTCGACCAAGAGGCGCGCGCGGCCATGCGCCCCAGCGCCGCGAAAGGTGGCGATGACAGACACCGGGTCGGTCGCCGCGATCAGCACGCCGAACAGGGCAGCGCCGGGCCAAGCCCAGTCGGCCAGCCAATGCATGCCGGCGGCCGTCACGGCCACGGACAGCAGCACGCCCAGCACGGCCATGGCGAGAATGACGGGCAGCTCGCGCCGCAAGGTGGGCCAATGCAGGTGGAAGGCCGCCTCGAAGATGAGCGGCGGCAGCAGCACAAGAAACACGAGCTGCTTGGTCACGGCAAAGTCCGGCCGATGCCAGAAGGCGGCCAGGGCGATGCCGGCCAACACCAGGCCTGCGCTATAAGGTACGCGCAGGCGCTTGGCGGCCATGGCTACGACGGCGGCCAGCAGCATCAGGAGGGCGAAGGCTTCGGTATTGAGTTCCATAGGGTGATCGTCGGCGCGGTAGCGCTAGACAATCTTAGCGGTAATCCTCCCGGACGCGTCGAAAACCGGAGCCTGCTACACTCGCGCCTCCGCCCTCTTCGCGCGAAAAATGAAATGAACGACTCCGCTCGCGACCTATTGGACTCTAGCCACGACCAGCTGAAGCAGAGCCTGCTGGCAGACCTCGCTGGCCTGCCGCGCGAGGAGCAACTGGCGCGGCTCTATGTGAGCTGCACGGGCGATTCGGCGCTATTCGAGGAAATGGCCGCCTTGATCCAGGCGGAGCACACCCACGCGCCCCGCTCCGTACACGGTGGCGACGGCCCCATGATAGGCCGCGAGATCGGCCCCTACCGCATCGTGCGGCTATTGGGCGAAGGCGGTATGGGCGCCGTCTTCCTGGCCGAACGCACGGGCGACTTCACCATGCAGGTGGCGCTCAAGCTGATACGCGGCGCCACGCCCGAGCTGATCGGCCGCTTCACGCGCGAGCGGCAGATTCTCGCCTCCCTGCAGCACCCGGCCATCGCGCGGCTGCTCGACGGCGGCAACGACGACGAGGGCACGCCCTATATCGTCATGGAATACGTGGACGGCGAGACGCTGCCGCGCTTTGCCGCACGCAAGCAGCTGAGCGTGGAAGCACGCCTCAGGCTGTTCGCCGACATGTGCGACGCGGTCGCCTTCGCCCACCAGAACCTCGTCATCCATCGCGACATCAAGCCGTCCAACGTGCTGGTGGACAAGGACGGCCAGGTCAAGCTGCTGGACTTCGGCCTCGCGGCCCTGCAGGCGCCCGATGGCGAAGGCGTGCTGACCGTTTCCACGGCCATGACGCCCGCCTACGCCAGCCCCGAGCAGATCGCGGGCGAGCGCCTCACGGCCGCCACCGACCAGTACTCACTGGGCATGATGCTGTTCGAGCTGCTCACCGGCTCGCGCCCTTTCCATAGCACCGACCCATCGGCCAAGCCTACCGATCGCGGCCTGCCGGCCAAGCCCAGCACGGTGGTCTCGCGTGCCATCGGCCAATTCGTCGACCCGCCGCCCCTGCCGCCGTCGCAGCTGCGCGCGCGCCTATCGGGCGACCTCGACGCCATTGTGCTCAAGGCGCTGCGCATGGAGGCGCAGGAAAGGTATGCCTCCGTGGGCGAGCTGGCGGCCGACATCCGGCGCTTCCTGGCCAAGCAGCCCGTGCTGGCCCGTGCGCCCAGCCGCGGCTATCTGCTGCGCAAGTTCGTGGCGCGGCACCGCATTGAGACGACGGCCGCCGTGACGGTCGTGGTCGGCCTCGCGGCGGCGGCGGGCTTTGCCCTGAACGCCTGGCACAACGAACGCATCGCGCGCCAGAATGCGCAACAGGCACAGGAAGAGGCTGCCGCCGTCAATGACTTTATGGCGAACCTGCTCATGTCGCCGGATCAGCTCGAGGGTCAGGACGTGCGCGTCGTGGACGTGCTGGCCAAGGCAGCCAAAGATGCGCCGACCCAGTTCAAGGACCGGCCGCTGACGCTCGCGCTGGTACTGGACAATCTGGCGAACAGCTACCAGTTCCTCGGTCATAGCGAAGAAGCGCTGCCCTTGCTGGAGCAGTCCTGGGCGCTGTACCGGCGCAATCTGGGCGACACGGCGCACCGGACGCTGGAGGTGGAGTACGACGTGGTGCAGAGCAAGGCATCCATGGAGTCGGATGAAGCGGCCTTGGCGCGCTGGCAGGCATTTGAAGCGAAGTTGCGCGCCCACGTACCGGCCGACGACGAAACGGAAGTCTACGCCATGGGCATGCTGGGCGGCGCCTACTTCCGCATGTACCGCGACGGTCACAAGGAGTACGCAGCGGAGGCAAATCGGCTCACCCTGGAACAGCTGCGCCGGCTCGAAAAGAACCCGACGACCAAGCCGGCCGACCTGCTGATGGCGCGAGCGAACGCCGCTGCCCTGCTCGCCGAATCAGGCCAGGTCGAGGAAGCGAAACGGCTGCTGGAAATGAACCTCGAGGCCGAACGTCGCCTGGTCGGCCCGGACAGCTACGAGGTGCAGCATATGCTGGTCAATCTCTCCGCCATCTATAACAAGCTGGGCCAGCACGAGAAAGCCCTGGCCCTGATCAGGCAGGCAACCGCCGGGACGACGAAACTGCTGGGCGACACCCACCCCGACACCCTGGACGACAGACTGACCGAGGCAACACGCCTGACCGAACTCGAGCGTCGCGACGAGGCACGTGCCGTTCTGATCGACATCCAGAAGAAGGCGGCCGACCACGCGAATGCCGCCGAGATCAAGAAGAAGGCCGCGCAACGCCTGGCCGAACTGAAATAGTAGATGAAATAGAAAGGGCTGCCCAGGGCAGCCCTTCCTACGTCGGGCCTGGTCCGAACCGATCAGCTCCAGATCACCTTGCCGCCCGCGTCCTTGATTTCGTCGTGCCAGGTGCGGCGGGGTGCAGTACAGTCGGTGTCCTTCCCATCCAATCAGGACGCCGCCATGACCCCGCTCTCTCTCATCCAGAAGCAACTCGACGCCTACAACGTGCAGAACCTGGACGCCTTCATGGCCTGCTATGCGGACGATGTGATCATCACCGGCGACGATGGCCGCGCCGCACTGGAAGGCAAGGCCGCCGTACGCGCCCGCTATGCCGACGTGTTCGCCCGCTTCCCTGAGAACCACGCTGTGCTGATGGGGCGCCTGCATATCGGCCCCTATGTGATCGACAGCGAGATGGTGACGGGGCGCGGCGACAAGCCCCTGTATGTGGTCTGCAAGTACACGGTGCGGGATGGCTTGATCCGGCGCGCAGAGTTTATGACTGAGGCGCCGAGGGGGTTTGAGGCAGCGGTAGGTTGGCGCTGAGCCCAGCGATGTCCAACGTTTACCGTGTAGCCTGAGGACACGTACCACCTCGACGCAAAGGGCACCTGTCGCTTGGCGCTTTACCTCGCGTAAACATAGACTTCATCACGGTGAACGTTGGGCGTCGCTACGCTCAGCGCCAGCCTACGCGTTCCCTTCCCCTACCGTTCATCCGCACTTTTGCCCTCGGTTCGGAATAGTCTTGCTTTTAATAGTTACATTCGTTACTATCTACTCATGAATAGTCAACTGCGCATCAAACACGAAGAAACGGAATCGTTTGTGGCTGCGGCACACGAACGGGCAGCGGGCGAAACGCTCGGCGACATCCGTATCAATATCCTCATCCGCCATAACAACGGCCTGATGATGGACTTGCTGAACCGCAACCTGGCGCCGTACAAGCTCAGCACCGTGAGCTACTTCGCCATGATGATGCTGTACAGCCGCCCTGAAAACCTGG
>JAFAKZ010000360.1 GCA_019234745.1 Burkholderiales bacterium | reverse complement strand
CAGAACGGACGCTTCGTCAAACGCTTCTGGGACGCCAGCGACCTACAGGATGCTGCACGCGCCACGGAAGGGGCGGATGGCCCGCTCACCCGCCTCGCACAGACGGGCTTTAACGCGCTGAGCGATGGTGGCGCGGCGCACAACCTGGAGCACAACTGGGACCGCCAGGAATTGCTCGAACGGCATCTGCGCCAGCAGATCCAGAAGGAAAATCGAGCCTTGGAGAGCGGCCTTGCCGTACTGGCGAGCGTGGGCAGCACGGCGCCCTTTGTGGGTCTGTTCGGCACAGTCTGGGGCATCATGAATGCCCTGGCCCACATCGGCAAACTGGGTTCCGCCAGCATCGACGTTGTCGCGGCCCCCATCGGCGAAGCGCTGGTCGCGACAGGAATCGGCATTGCCGTCGCCGTGCCTGCGGTGCTCGCGTACAACTACTTCATACGGCGCCTCAAGCTGGTGTCGGCAGACCTGGAAGACTTCGCCACCGATTTCCTCAACTTGGCACAACGCGCGGCATTCCGCTTCCAGCCCGTTGGCCGGGAAGGCAAGGTCGCCGAGCTCAAGGCGGTATCCGCAACCAACCGTGAGGCGTTCGCATAAATGGGCTTCTCTACACGCAATGACAGTGGCGCCGTCCTCAGCGAGATCAACATCACGCCACTGGTGGATGTCATGCTGGTACTGCTGGTTTCGTTCATCGTCACTGTGCCGGCACTCAACAACGCCGTCCACATCGACTTGCCCAAGACATCCACGACGTCTCCTCCGCCACAAGAGCGTTCGGTCATCGTCAGCGTGGACAAGGACGGCCGGGTGTTTATCGATAGGCGTGAAATAGCGGCCGATGCCTTGGAGGGAGAACTCAAGGCCCTCGTGGCGGTAACACCCACGTTATCGCTGCGCCTGCAGGGTGACGAGCATGTGCCCTATGGTCCCGTAGCACGTGCCATGGCCGCGATTGAACGTTCTGGTGTGAGCAAAGTGTCTGTCTTGACTGCCCAGTAGGCAATGGAAGTGCATCTAGGCTGCCAACTATCGGTATGGAAATGGTGTGCCAATGGTTGGCGATTTGGTAAGACCGAATCCAACGGTTGTAGTCGGCGAAATGGTAGAGACGGTGTCCGTCTTTAGGTGTCGTGATCCTGCCGCGGGCGATGGTAGTTCAACGCAAGACACAACGGCCGGTGCAGTTTGAGCTCACTGAAGTAACGCGCTTGGCGGTGGCGCGCTGGATTGAGGCAGCGCATCTCGCCAGCGACCAATATCTTTTTCCGCGTCGGGAAGCTAGTTCACCACACGTTTCGACACGACAGTACGCCAGGCTAGTGCATCGCTGGGTTGCTGCGGCAGGGCTCGATTCGTCAGCGTACGGCACGCATTCAATGCGACGCACCAAAGCGACCTTGATCTACAAGCGGACGAAGAACCTCCGTGCTGTACAGTTGCTGCTCGGTCACTCGAAGTTCGAAGGCACCGTTCGATACCTCGGCATAGAGGTAGATGATGCTTTGGAAATCTCGGAACAAACTGAAATCTAACAGCCTACAGAGCGGCCGGCGGCGTTCGCTACTGGCCGCTTACGCGTGTGCTCGTATCCAGCTGCGGGCCCACCAGTGGCAGGTGATTGCCGAACTGCCGACCAGATTCAATAAATTGCGATAGGCTGCACGCGACCCAGAGCAGCCACCATAGTCGATAGGTCCACTGTCAGCTAACCGAGCCTTTGCATCTAAAACGACGTGACCGGGTTACTTGGATATCGCGGTGCGTCGTCAGGGCCGTCCAGCGAATAGCGTAGATAGGCGCCTATGTAGTTTGGGGCGTAGTAGGCGGAACGGTCCAGTGAGCCTTCGATGCCGAAGCGCAGTTTGCTGGTGGCGTGGTATTCGAGCGCGGCCTTCAGGCTGTGGCTCAAGCCATGGCTGCCGCCGCCCGCGAAGACGGGGTTACCTGCTGCCGCTTGCAATTTCATGTTGGTCGGGTACCACGGTTCGTCGCGCGTCGTGGCCTGCGATAGGCCGACCGAGCCACGCAGGTTCCAGGACCAGCTACCCTTGCGGCCATCGTATTCCACGGGGAGAGTAAGCGATACGTAGGACTGCGGGCTGTAATAGCCGCCCTGGCCGAAGGTGTAGTTGGAAAGATTGTGGCCGTATTGCCACCAGGTAAGGGCTGTGCCCGCGCTCACATAGGCATCCGTGCCATTGAGCAGCGTGCGGTCGTAGGCAAGGCGCGCGTCTGCTTCGCTGTTGCCGGTGACGTTCCGACCAGTCAGTTGATGGACGCCACCCGAGGCGGTGTAGCTGTTCGGGCCATTGCTGAAGTGCCAACGGGCATCAAGGCCGGTCGTCTGCACGCCACCCCAGGTCTGCCCGCTGCTCGGGTCGCGCAGGCCGGCGAATGCAAGCACGCTGGAGGCGAGCGGGCGCCGCGACAGGTTGAGTTGCGTATCGCCCCAGCCGTGTTCGGTGCTCCAGCGCAGGCCGCCCACCCAACTGGTAACGGCGAATCCAAGTGGCGTGCTGCCGACGTCAGCACGCCAGTCGTCGCCCTGCCAACCCACTTCCAGGGCTGTGCCCTGCGCCCGCAGATGCGTAGCGCTGGCCAGGCCAACTGGCGCGAGGAGGGCGGACTGCCCGAGCTGATTGCTTAGATCGGGCCGGTTCGCGGCCAGGGTGCCGCTGTCGACCTGCGTGGGATCGACCTGGACGAACCATCGCCCGCGCAAGCCGTCCCGCCAGCGTATCTCCAATGGCGCTTCACGCGCGTCGTAGGAGGATACGCCCGCCGTACCAGGCTTGTTGTAGGACTTCAGCGCCGTTGCGACATAGGGCGCGGTGCGGCCGTAGAGCTGAGCAATGGCCGCCTGTGCCTGTTCGCGCAGGTTCCGTGACTGGGCTGCCTGCTGGAAGTCGCTGAACGCGGTGTAATGGTCGCCTTCGCTGTCGGCCAGGCGCCCCTGCTGCAGCGTCACGCGGGCGTCGTCTGGATACGTGCTTGCGAGATTGCTTAGGATGGCGCGGGCTTGGGCGCGTTCCGTCAGCGCTTGCAGGCGGCGGGCTGCGCCAAGCCGCGTATCCACGTCGTCCTCGGGCGCGAGTTTGAGCGCGGTGGCGATCTCCCGGCGCGCGCCCGTGTTGTCGCCCGTAGCCGCCAGCAGGCGGGCCAGGTCGAGGCGAGCGTCCGGGTCCTGCGGCAGGGTATTAGCGCGTGTGCGGGCGAGAGCCAGGGCCCCGGGCACGTCACCTCCTGCCTCCAGTGCGTCGATCAGTACGTTCTGCAGGCGCGCATTGCCCGGGTCGACATGCAGGGCGGCCTGCAGCGTTGCCTGCGCGGACTTTGCATTGCCCTGAGCCAGCATCGCCTGTGCACGGCGTGCGGCCAGGCGTACCCGCAGGTCTTGCAGTTGCCTGGTTTGGTCGGCATCGAGTGTGAGCGTATTGAGTGCGGCGAGCTGGCGGCCTACGCCGCTATCGTCGCGTGCCGCGTCGGCCAGATTGGCCAGTGCCAATTGATGGCTGGCGTCGCCGTCGTCGGGTTGTTCAAGGTAGGGAGCAGCCATGGCCTGGGCGCGTGTCAGTTGGCCGCAGTCGGCCCAGGCGTTGGCAACTGCTGCCAACAGGGCAAGATCGTCGCCAGCGGCCGATGTTGCCTGGTTTAGCGCGGCATCGGCCCCTGCCTCATCCTGTGCGGCGATCGCGTCTTGTGCGTCGGCGATGTGGCTGCGTACCTGTGCTTCGCGCGCCAGCTGCTTGATCTGCGCATCCGTTTCGCTTTCCGGAATCTGCCTAAGCGAGCGCAGCGCGTCATCCCATTCATCCAGGCCGCCCAGTACCAGCGCGTTGGCGTAACGCCAGGCGTTGCCGTGCCGCGTGCTGGCCGGCGCGTCATCCATGGCCCGGCGGGCTTCTGCCCGCTTGCCCATGTGTGTGTAAATGCGCGCCAGGTCGTAGCGCAGCCATACATCGCCCGGAACGCTGAGTAACGTGGCTTCGAGCAACAACCGCGCATCGCTGGTTCGGCCTGCTGCGACCAACGCAGCGGCGTCCTTACGTGCCAGCTTGGCTCGCACGGGGGCCAGTGCGGCGACCAGGTCGGGGTTGTCGCGCGGTGCATCGGCGATCAGATGGCGCGCCTCGTCCGGGCGGTTGCGGGCAAATGCCACGTCCACACGGCCCTGCCAGGCGCTGCTATTGGTCGGCGTGCCGGCCAGTACCGCGCGGAAGACGCGGTCTGCGCCGTCCAGGTCGCCGCGTGCCAGGGCGACGCGGCCAAGCGCGGCCATGCCGTTCGGTTCGTTCGGCTGGGCTGCCAGGGCTTCGCGTATGCGCTGCTCGGCCTCGTCCAAGCGGCCCGCTTCCCGTGCTGCGCTGCCTGCCTTCAATAGTCCCCAGTAGCGTGCCGTTGCGACCAGCGAAGTCCATTCCGCGCGGTTGGCCGGGTCGCGCGCCAGGGCTTCGCGGAACAGTTTTTCGGCCGTATCGTCGTTGCCGCGCTTGAGCGCTACGCGGCCCAGGCCACCCAGCACACGTGGGTCGTGTGGCAGGTGTTCGGCAACGGCCCGCAAGCCGGTATCGGCTTCGTCCACCTGGTCGTCGGCGAGCGCAGCCAAGGCGTGCGCGAGGCGGATTTCCGTCGGGTCGTGTGCCAGAAAGTAGCGCTGGGCGGCAGCATGTTCGCTCTCGGCCAGTGCATCGGCCACGCCCTGGTCCTTGGGGTCGAGCGCCAGGTATTCACGGTAGTACTGCGGCGCGATGCTGACATGGTCGGACGACAGCAGCACGTGGTGCCAGGCCACCATCACGTCGGCCGTATTGCCCTCTTTGGCGCGTGCCATGGCCGCCAGGGTTCGGAGTGCGCGCGAGCGCGTGACCGGGCGGGCTCCGTCGAGTTCGGCCAGACGCAGGCGGAATTCCATATCTTCCGGGTAGGACCGCGCCAGCTTGCTGTAGCCGGCGTGCGCTTCGGCCCAGCCATGACCCGTGCCGCCGATCACGCGTAGGTACTCGATCATGATGGGCCCATCGGGCGGGCCGTTGGGGAATACCTCACGCAGCATCCGCACCGCTTCGTCGACGCGGCCGGCTCGCACCATCAGCCGTGCTGCCGACAGCTTTTGCCGTTCCGGGCCGTAGATGCGCAGGCTCGCTTCCAGGTTACGGATGTTCGGACCGACAGGGCCGTCGCTGAGCAACAAGCGGTAGGCCGCCTCTGCGCTACCGAGCTTGCCCTCCTGCGCATCGAGCTGGGCCAGGCGGGCGCGTGCTACGCGATTACCCGGCTCTGCGCGCAACAGCTTTTGCAGCGCCAACCGCGCCAGGTCGTTACGGCCTTTCAAATCCCATAGGCGGGCGCTGGCGAGGAGCTCGTCCGCGGCTAGCCGCCACGGGTTCGTCTCCACGGCCGCCGCAGTAAGCGGCAGCAGAATCAGCGCGAATGAGAGCGAACGCAGTTTGACCATGCTGGCATCAGGGCGCCATCGGGCGCGAAACGGTAGCGATCGTCGGCCCAGCCTTGGCCGAACAAGGACAGGGCCTGGCCGAAATAGGCGTCGGGCGCCGCGGGCTGCCTGGCGAGGCGCTCGATCTGGCGCGCCTCGCCCACGTGGTCGTGCAGGGCGATGAGGAGCGGTAGCATGGCAGCGGTGAAGCCGGGCGGACCGTCGTTTGCCTCAGCCTGACCGGTTTGCGTATCGACGCGCTCCGGCGGTGCGCCGCGCGTATTGGTTGCCTCGATCATGGACGACAGTTTGCGCTGCAGGCTGCCCGTCGCCTCGTCGCGCGGGTTGGCCATGCCAGCCCAGAGATAGCTGCGGATGGCATCGTAGCTGCCCAGTCCACGCGTGGTCGTATCGGTCGTAAAGCCTTGGCCCGCCTGGTACAGCACCCAGTCCGGTGAGAAGCCGTGCGGTGCGCTGCCCTCGATCACGTGTAGGGCGCTGGCCAGCACCTCGGGCCAGGACGATGCGCCGTCGAGCGTGGCGAAGCGGCGCAGCACAGGCAGGGGCAGATAGCTGGGGTTGAGGCGCCAAGTATTGTCGGCAGGGTGAAAGCCCACGGGCGCGGGTAGCAAGGTACGGCCCAGTCCGGGCAGGTCGGCGCTCTCCTCGCGCAGGATCAGGCGAGCCAGGAGGCGGGCCTTTGCGCTGTAGCGCGGCACATGCCAAAGTCGCCCCGCTTCCGCGAGGTCGTAGGCCAACCAGAGGTCCGCGTCGCTGGCCGAATTGCTGTCGAGCACGCTGCCCTTGCCCTGCGCGTCCAACCCCCACAGCCAGGCCGGCAGGTGGCTGCCCAGGTTGCCCTGCGCCAGCGCAGCATCCGTCCAGTCGCTGAGCTTGTCGAAGGTGGCGCGGTCGTTCGCCACGAGTGCGAAGAACATGGCGTAGGACTGTCCCTCCGAGGTGGTTATGCGCCGCGCGTCGGAGGGGTCGAGCACGCGGCCGCCATCCACGATCAGATGCGTGCGAAAGAAATCCCAGGCGGGCCAACCGGCGCAGTTAGCGGCAGCCTGTGTTATCAGTGCCGTGCAGGCTAGGATCAACATAGCCAGCGTGCGCACTTCAGTCCCCTTGAGCCTGCAGGCGGCGCTGGGCTACCTTACGCAGGGCGGCATAGGCCGAAGCCCCCAGTAGCAGACCAGAACCCAGGCCGAGCAACGTCAGGAGCAGTGGGTGGCGCGACAACACTACCCAGATGCGTATCCACAAGGGCAGACTGCCCACGTCATAGTGAGCCGAGGTTTGGTAGCTTTCGACGTGGCGGCCGCGCACGAGCGCGACATGTCCACGTACCTCATCGATCAGGCTTGGGTCTTCCAGCGCATCTTCCGCCAGCGGGAAAGCGGCAGCAGAGCTGGCCGAAATGGCGACGACGCTTTGGCCCGCCTTAAGCGGTGACTCAAAGCCGACGATGGCCGCGATGGGGCCGTTCGCTTCGAGCTCGGTCGTGGCACTCGCGGCCTGCGCACTGGGGGCCAGCGTCTGCCCGTAGTTGGTGAAGGCATTGAGGAAGCGGTAGGGCGTGTCGAGCCTGCGGTGGGCACCTTCAATCAGGGCAGGTAGCTTCTCCCCCCATTTTTCCAGCATCGCATCGCGCCCTGGTTGGGCCAGCCAGACCAGGTCCGCATCCGCCACGCTATCCACCTTGCTGGCTGCCGCCAGCCGGTAGCGCACGGCAGGGAAGCCGGTGGCCCGGCCCATGCGGCCCATGATGAACAGGAATGCCTCCGCTGTTTCGCGATCCAGCTTGTCCGGCACGACGACGGCCGTATGCGACAGGTCGGCATAGCGGCTAAAAGGGTAGGCCGAGTTGGCGAAGTAGGCCAGATTAGGCAAGGTGGTGAAATGGGGAAAATCTGACAGGTCGACAGTCGAGTCCGGATCGATACCCGCACGCACATTGTCGAGCGCGGCGTTCTCGCAGCTATTTTTCTTGTGCAGGTCCAGGCGGAATTCGAACTGCAGCTGATTGTCGCCGCCCAGGCGGAAGGCGGGGATGCTCAGCTTTTCCCGCACCATGCTGCTGCCATCTTCCAAGAGCGGCAGCGTCATATGGTTCGTCGTGCCGCCTTGGCCCGAAGGCTGTAGGCGGAAGGAGTGGACGAACTCCTCGTTGAGCGCCACATTCAGCGTTGAGTTGTCCTGCGACAGTGGCGCCGTGTAGCGGTAGCGTAGGTCGAGCGGCACGCCGCGCCCGCGCCAGGGAAACAGGTCGGGAGGCACGCGCAGGTTGACGCGCATGGGTGCGTTGATGTGACCGGCGGCCTGCAGGTCGTCGAGCGAGGGTACCAGTTCGCCGAAGCGCACGGGCCGGTCGGTGGGTACCCAGTTCGGGGCATCGTATAGCGCGCGCGGTTGGCCGTAGTGGATATTGCTCACGGTGGCAAGTGTGCCCGTCAGCCCAGGCTCGCCCAGGACCAGCGCATCCACCGCCAGCTTCAGCTGCGCCTGGTCGCGCCCCAGCAGCAAGAGTAGCTTGACGCCAGGCTTGCCAGGGGCGTCGATTACGGCGAGCGCCGGGGCGTTGATGGGATGGTGCGCCAGCCAGTCGTCGAGGAAGGCTGGGTGCAGGGTCTGTGTCGCCAGCACCAGCGCATTGTGCTCGGGTATTGCGTTCAGTACCAAGGGGAAGCGCGCGCCGCGGTAGCTGGCCAACGCGCCGAACCAGGATGCAGCTTCGCCGGTCGATTGCAGCAGGCCCAAGTCGGCAGTCGCTAGCACCATGGGTAGCACGAGGCGGCCATTGTCGTGGCGGTCGAAGAAGGGGGCGGGCAGAAGGGCCAGGTCGTTGGCCGAAGCAAGTGGTTTGAGCGTGAGGGCGAGCGTGCTGCTGTTGCTGACCGTAGCCCACAGGCTAGAGTGGGCCGGATCTTCGCAGTCCAGCGTGTAATGGCCTATCAGCTGTAGGCGGATGCGGTTGAAATCGCTGAAGTAGCGCGGATCGATATCGACTTCCGCCGTGTGCCGGCCCTCGTGCCATTGTGCAGGGATGGGCACGACGCCGACTACCTCGTCGTTCAGGATGACCTTGAGGTGCGACAGATTGGGCAACAGGGCGGGCGAATAATCGTAGCTCAGCGTAAGGTGCGCTGCCGTCACGACTTGGTCCAGACGCAAGCCGAATCCAACGTAGCCGCTGCCGTCGATGCCGCGCAGCGTCATAGGCGTGGTGGCGCCCAGTTGCGAGAAGCTGAGGTTGAGGCGCTGGTCGGCGATGATGGCCGCTGGTGCGGCGATGCTCTCGGTCGCCTTGGCCGGCAAGGTAGGTTTCGTGATGGCCGCGTTTGCGCAGACCAGGCAGCAGGCAATCAGTATGTGTCTAAACATCGAGTAAACGTTCTAGTAGAGCATGGCGGAAAGCACGGCACTGTGCCGGCAAGCGTGCCAAGCCCTGTTTCGCGAATTCGATCAAGAAGCCAGGGAAGCGACGATAGCCGTTGGCGCTGAAGCGCAGGATTTCCACCAGCGCGGCGATGGGGCGGTCGGCGGCCCTGTGCTCCGCCCAGCGTACCCAGGCGTCGGCACGGCCAAAGGTGCATTGCACAAGGTTGCGCTCGTCCTGCAGGCTGAGCGCGTCGAAGCGCACTCCGAGGCGGCACGAGCGCGACATCACCACGCGGCCAGGAAAGCAGAATTCGCGGTCGCCGCGTGATAGGGACACGCGCACGGGCAAGTCGTTGGCCACAGTCAGACCGTCTGGCAGCACCAGGCCAAGCCCGCCTTCCGAGAAGTCTTCTGTGTGGCAGCGCACCGTATGCCCGTTGGGCAGCGCGAGCAGCGCCTCCAGCCGCATGCGGATGCGATGCGACACGCGCACCTGGCGTGCCTCCATGGCCACGCCGAGCGTCGCGCCGAGTATGATTAGGTTCACCGCCGTCCAGATCAGATTCAATAGCACTGTGTCCGCCTCGAAACTGTTCCACCATACTAGGCGTAGCACGCCGACGACCAATCCGGCAATGTTGAGGCCCAATAGCGCAAGGTAGGGCTTGGAAATCGTCCAGTCGAAGTAGTCGTCGTCGATCAGGCCGCCCTTAGCCGTGACATTGAATTTGCCGATGCGCGGGTTGATGAACGCGACGGTGGTGGGCCGCAGGATGTACCAGGCAAGGACCGCCTCGTAGACCTCTGACCAGAAGGAGTGGCGGTGCTCGCCCTGGATGCGCGAGTTGGCGATATTGGAGATCGTCACATGCGGCAGCACGTACAGCGCCAGCGTGGCCGTCATCGTCTGGATGATATGGGCCTGGAAGAACAGGTAGGCCAACGGTGCCGTAAGGAAGATTAACCGCGGGATGCCGTTGAAAAAGTGCAGCATCGCATTCGCATAGCAGATGCGCTGTGCCCAGTTGAGGCCCTTGCCGAGAAAGGGATTGTCCACGCGGAAGATCTGCGCCATGCCGCGCGCCCATCGTATGCGCTGGCCGATGTGGCCGGACAGGCTTTCCGTTGCGAGGCCCGCTGCCTGCGGCAGGTTGAGGTAGGCCGTGGTGTAGCCGAGCCGATGCAGCTTCAGCGCCGTGTGTGCGTCCTCCGTCACCGTTTCCACGGCGATGCCGCCCACTTCCTCCAGTGGGCCGCGCCGTATCAGCGCGCAGGAGCCGCAGAAGAAGGCGGCGTTCCACAGGTCGTTGCCGTCCTGGATCACGCCGTAGAACAGCTCGCCTTCGTTCGGCACGGTGCGGAAAGTACCCAGGTTGCGCTCGAACGGGTCGGGCGAGAAGAAGTGGTGCGGCGTCTGCAGCATGGCGCAGCGCGGATCGCGCAGAAACCAGCCCACACCCATCTGCAGGAAGGAGCGCGTGGGGATGTGGTCGCAGTCGAAGATGGCGATCAGCTCTCCGTGCGTCTTGGTCAGCGCGTGGTTCAGGTTGCCCGCCTTGGCGTGGGCATTGTCGGGGCGGATGATATAGCCGCAGCCGACTTGAGCGGCGAACTTGCGGAATTCCTCGCGCCGGCCGTCGTCGAGGAGATAGATGTTGATCTTGTCGGCCGGCCAGTCCAGACCCTGTGCGGCCAGCACGGTGGGCTTCACCACGCGCAACGGTTCGTTGTAGGTGGGGATATAGATGTCCACCGTTGGCCAGTCGCGCGGGTCCTTGGGTAGCGGGGCAGGCGTGCGGCGGAGCGGCATGGCCGTCTGCAGGTAGCCCAGCAGCAGGATCAGCCAGGCGTAGGCCTCCGCCCCCAGCAGCAGCCAGGCGAAGATGTGGTCGGTAACCGTGTCGACGGTCATGGTCTGGGTGAGGCGCCACCACAGGTAGCGGCTGGACGAGACGACGGACAGGCTGATCAGCAGAAGCGGCGAGATGTCGCCGGGAATGCGTGCGAGTATCAGCGCCATCACCCACAACACGACTGCAACGACGATCTGTTCCCCTGCGGACAGCGGGGTGGTGATGGTGAGCCAGGCGCCCACTGCACCGATCAGGAGCAGGGCGCCGCGCAGCCGGGGGGAGCGTGGCACGAGGCGGGGGGCCGCATCCTGCAGGCCTTTCTCGAGCGCGGGGTAGTCGAGGCGCTCGATGGCGCGCCAGAACAGATTGCCGGGTAGTGCGAGCAGCCAGCTGAGCCAGTGCGGCAACAGGGAAGGGCGCGGTGCCTCGTTTGGCAATACGAACAAGCGCCAGAGCCAGGCGGATGGCGGCGCGGTGGGTGGCAAGGCCAGTTGCCGACTGCATAGCGCCGAAAACCATCGACCTATTCGGCGTATGGGGTCGGCCGCCGTTGCCTCGGCCGATGCCGGAGGAAGGACGAAGAGGCGCCACAGCCATGCACGCCAGGGGGCCGGCCGGGTCAAGCCCAGCTGCTGCGCCCAACGGTCGGCTTGGTTGCTTAACCTGCTCACACCGGCACCTCGGTGGCGGCATCGATGCGCGCCAGCAGCCAGCGCGACAGGCCGTGCATATCGTGTGCCGCCTGGCTGTGCGGCGCGTAGTCGAATAGGCTTGCATCGGCCGCCAGCGCCTCGGCGACGGCACTGTCGGTGTGGATGACCTCGGGCACACAGCGTGCGGCGAAGCGGTCGCGCACGATGTCGTATACGGCCGACCCTAGCTCGGAGGCCGGGTCGTTGCAGTTAAAGATGAGAGGGGCGGCCGGGATGTCGGCGTGCAAGGCGTCGAACTGATCGATGAGGCGTAGCGTCAGGGCGTCCGGTTTGATCAGGGCTGCGACGACATTGGCTGCTTCCAGTGCCTGCAAGGCAAACGGGGAGGGCAGGGGAGGCGCGTCGAGCAGGGCGAGGGTGCGTTGGTCGACAGCCAGATTGCCCAGCTGACGCAGGAGCCAGGTCGAATCGTGGCTTAGTTTCTCCAGCAGGTGCAGACAGGTCGCACCGTCGACACGGCCAAAGGGCAGTACGTGAACGCCGTCGGCCCAGAGCGCAGCGTTGCCGATAGGTTCGCCGGCCAAGAAGCGTAGTGCCCAGCCGTCCGTATGGCCTGGACTGATACCTAGGTGCACGCCCAGCGCATTTTGCGGATCAAGGTCGATGGCGACTACCGGCCGCTGCAGGCGGGAAAAGGCAGTTGCCATGTGGGCGAGTACTGTCGTGCGGCCCGCTCCGCCGACCGTCGACAGGATCGCCAATGATTTCATTTGGCTGCAGTTTCAGCCGAAGGAAGCGCAGCCGTGCCCGCGATGCTGGCCTCTTCATGCTGATAGCATAATTTCTTAAGCATTGACCAGCGCTCAACGCTGTTTGTCACCTTTTCAACGGCGTTAAAGTCAATATATGCGATTTGCATATCTTTGAGCTTGGTACAAAGGCTGAGTATGTCGCCACCCATGATCCTGTCCTTACGTTGTACGCTGGCACATCCTGAAGTCCGCAGAAATACTGGGTTTGCAGGTATTTGCTTGCACCGCGTGCTTCTTTTCCTCCGGCATTGCCTTATTCGGTTTAGCGGTTCGTAATCGACTTTGCGACCACAAAAGCTGCTTGCGCCGTACGCTACCTTCAGCAGGGAGTGTGCCAATGGCCAAGCGCTGCGACTGGCAGGGTGATTGGCGTGATTTCTGCTATGGATTAGTTCAAGCCGATCAAACTGAAATGCTGCATGACCCGCTTGTTCAAACGCACCCCAACGCTGGGTATCGAAGGTTTGCCCGAGGACCAGGCCAAGCTGTTGCGCGCCCGCGTGCATCACGTCGCCGTGCCTGACGCGTGGCTGAATGCGGCCGTGGCCTCGACGCTGGCGACCCAGCTCAGCCGGGGGTGGCCGTGTCTGCTGGTGAGCGCTGCGCCCGACCTTCGCCTGGCTGCATTGCGGCGACGCGGCTTGAAGGTAGACGAGTACCTGCAGGATGGCCGGCTTTGCGTGTTTGCGCTGCCCGCGGACTGGCCGGCCGTACTCGCGCGGCATGGCAATGCGCGGCTGCTCCGGGAGCTAGACGCAGTCGTCCCGCACCAGGCCTGTGTTGTGCTTGATGCGGCTGGCGACATGCTGAAGGGCCTGGGTACGCGCGCCTTGCGGCGCCTGGTTGTCCAATGGCACGAGGTGCTGGCCCATGCCGGCGCCCGCTCGCTTTGGTTCGCACCGACGATTCCTGGCCCTTTGCATCGGGAGGCAAGACGCCTGGGCGGCCTGGCTCGCATCTGGCAAGAGGGCGGCACGACCTGGTGGGAGGCCCATCTGTGGAGCGGCAAGCAGTTGGAGGTCGAGACGACGCGAGTCCAACTGCTGATGGACGACAGGGATGCGCTGTATGTCGCCGATGACGGCGGCACGGCGCACTATGCGAATTTCATTGCGCCGGACCGTCACGTGGTGATCGCGACCTTGCGCGCCGTATCGGACGAGCGCGGCGTGCCGGCCGACTGGCAGGTAGTGCCGGACCAGACCGCCTTGCTGGAGGCCGCGGCCAATGCCATCGGCGCGACAGTGATTCTGGATGGCGGCGGCCAGGCCGACCTCTCGATGCTGATGTACAACGTGCACGCCTTGCGTGTATTGCGTGGGCGCTGGCTCAAGATACTCGTGCGCGAGCGCGGCGGCCACCTGCGGTATAGCCAGGAATGGGTGCTGCTGAACCTAGGGGCTAACCAGGTCGTGGGCATGGATGTGAGCCTGTCGCGCATACTAAGCCTGGTTGATGCCATCGCCGACCAGCGCTTCGCCGGTGAGATCGTGCACAATTTCGAGGCTGCCCTGCAGGCGGCCGAGCCTATTCGCGAATGCGGATACCTGCCGCCGAAACTGTTTTGCACGCGCGTGACTGACGTCTGCCAAAGAGCGCGTTCCGTCGGCTTGTCCAATACCCTGGTGCGCCTGCCCCTATTGGCTGGAAGCGACCATGTGACGGCACTGACCGCGCTTAATGCCAAGCGGCCGGGCGATGTGGCGACAGCAGATGCGGACTCGATCTACGTCTTCCTGTTCGCCTGTCGCGAGCCCGATACGGAAGACACCCTGGCGCGCCTGTTTACCCTACCCGTCTTTGCCCTGTTCGAAGGCCAACTGCGTTGGCATGACAATCGGAGCATCGAGAGCACGGTCGCGCAATTGGCTGAGCGCCAGTTGCGCGCTCCGTCGCCGGATTACGCCTCACAGTTGCCGGACCCTGCCGAGCTGACCGTACCTGCGCCTGCGCGGCCGGAGGATACCGTGCTGGTTGAGCCCAACGCTTACCGCCTGCTGCCGCATTGGCAGCCGGCTGCACGGGTTCAACCGTCGCCGCGTATTGTGCAGGCTGCGCCGATACGCATGAAATCCCGTCCCATTGGCGGAAACGAACGAACCTAGGGTAGCGATGGAATTGCGTACGATGCTGGAGACGTTGTTGGCTTATCTCCTCTTGGGTCTCATCCTGGGTTGGGCAGGTCAATGGCTGTTGCGCCGGCTATTACTTGCGCTGGCACGGCGACGGTTGCGTCGACAGGGCTTCGTATTTCTTCATCGCTATTTACCGCCCGAGCCTGCCGCAGAGCAGGACGATAAGCTTGCGTCATGAACTACTGGAATCTCTATTTCATCGCCAAGCTCATTCTGTTCTTTGGCGGCTTTATCGATTTCCACATCGCTGCCAACCTGGCATTTGCCGTGGTGCTCCTGCCGCAGCTGGACAAGCGCATGTGGCGCGTGCTGCGCCAAGTCGTTGCCGTACCCTGCAGCCTGGCACTGCTGTACTACGATAGCTGGTTGCCGCCTGTGCGCCGCGTGCTGTCGCAGGCATCGGCCCTGGAAGGATTCAGCGCGGGCTATGTCATCGAGTTGCTGGGGCGCTTCGTCAATCTGCACGTGGTGGCTGGGATGGGTGTTGCGCTTGTCATATGGTGGGTCGCGCGGCGTTGGTTGCGCATTACCAGCTTTGTCTTTCTTGCCATCGTGCTGGCTGTACCGGCCTGGAACCTGCGTAATCGAACGGGATATGGCGCCCAAACCACCATCGCCAGCAATGGGGCGGCAGCGGCGCAAACGGCTGTGACCGTGAGTAGCGGCCCGGCAAGCCAAGCGGAATTGCAGCAGGCTCTGACGACCTTCTATGCCCAGGAATACGCTCGTAGTGTGAGCTTCGCGGCACCCATTGATGCAGGTCCATCCTTCGACATCATCTTGATCCACGTGTGCTCGCTGGCCTGGGACGATTTGCGCTTCGTCGGTGAAGACCAGCACCCGACGCTGGGCAAGTTCGACATCGTGTTCCGCAACTTTGGCTCGGGCGCATCCTACAGCGGCCCCGCAGCCATCCGCTTGCTGCGCGGCGCCTGTGGCCAACGCCCGCATGCCAGTCTGTATACGACGGCACCCGCGGCCTGCTTCCTCTACCAAGACCTGGCTCAAGCTGGCTTCGAGCCGCAATACGCTATGAACCACGATGGCCACTTTGGTGACTTTATCGCCGACGTACAGCAGCGCGGAGAGATGCGCGCCACGCCCATGCCCATTGACGACACGCCCGTCTACCTCAAGGCCTTCGACAATACGCCCATCCGCGACGACTTCGCTGTGCTAGCGAAATGGTGGAAAGCTCGCCTGGCTTCGCCGTCGCCGCAGGTGGCGCTCTACTACAACACGATTAGCCTGCACGACGGCAATCATTACCCCGGCACAGGGGCGGGCGGCAGCCTGGGTACATACAAGCCGCGCGTGGACAAGCTGCTCACCGACATCGACCGCTTCGCCCAACTGGTCGCCAGCTCCGGCCGGCGCGCTGCAATCGTGTTGATCCCCGAGCATGGCGCGGCCTTGCGCGGGGACAAGACACAGGTAGCCGGCATGCGCGAAATCCCCGGGCCGCAGATCAGCCTTGTCCCCGTAGGCGTAAGGCTAGTCAACGCCCCGCATGGCGCGGGTAGTCCCACCTACGTCGAGCAGCCATCGAGCTATGTGGCGCTGGCCCAGTTGCTGGCAAACTTCGTCACGCGCAACCCGTTCACTGCACAGGCAGGCCCGGCGGCTGACTATGCGCGGGATCTGCCCACCACGGAATTCGTGGCGGAAAACGAAGGCATGACCGTGCAGCGCTATCGTGGGCGCTACTATCTGCTGAATAAGGGCGAGGATTGGGCCGAGTACCAGCAGTGATGGGGCGCCAATGTCGAGCTGTGCATTCACGGCAATGTCGGCAATACAGCCTATTTCGGAAGAGTTGTTCTTCACTATTGAATCAATTCCGCCAGTCGACCAAACAAATCATTCTTACATCTATAGTGTCACGCCAAGGCTAGGGGCATGGCGCAAGAAGCGCTGGCCGAAGCGGCTGGGCTAGAGCGGACGTATGTCAGCTTTTTGGAGCGTGGCTTACGGCAGCCAACGTTGCCGACTGTTTGCAGGCCGGCCAGGGCGCTTGGCGTGACTGCGGCAGTGCTGGTGGGGGAATACGAGCAAGCGTGCGCTGAGTCTGGGCCGCCGCATACGAAGTGAACGAGCGTTCTCTAAATGCTATCATGAGTGCATGCATGTCACTCTGTATCTCTTACGCGACCGTGGCCGGCCGCGCGCCGAATCTGACTGGCGCAATGCGCCTGTCGGCAACGGCTCGCTATTGCTCAGCGGAAAGCAGATCTCGGGTTTTTCCTACACGCATCTGACTTTCCAGCCCGACGGCACGTCGCGGCATGACCACACGATCGGTCTGCACGATCCGCGGCTGATCGCGCTCGGCCATGGGCGGATGCGATGGATTGGGTTTGAGCTGCTGGGCACGGCCGGTGAGGCGCCGGCCGTGGTGCAGGAGTGGGTTGCCGAAATGGTGAGGTTATTAAATGCCAGCTCATAAGTACCATCACTATGTCCCGCGCTTTTACTTGAGCCACTGGGCCGTCGCAGGCGACGTGCAATGTCTGCGATGGGTGAACGACGAATTGGAAAGCAAACCCAGGACGGTAAAGCGAATATGCGGTGTCGAATTCCTCTATTCGAGGCTGCATTTGGCAAACGATCCGCAGTTCGTTGAAAGGGAGTTCTTCGGCAAACGAGTTGATGACCCTGCTGCATTGGTCATGGCTAGGTTGCTGCAAGGGCGCGTCCCCGTGGACGCGGCAGGGCGAAGTGATTGGGCTCGCTTTCTATTGTCTTTGCGATTGCGAGCACCGGAGATGGTCAGGCAATTGCGCGTCGATGCTGCCAATGCTTTACGACAAGCCTTGGATGGATTGGGGGCAGAAGAGGCAGGGCTGGTCAACCCAGACGGCATTGCGGATCA
The DNA here is from genome assembly GCA_019234745.1 of Burkholderiales bacterium. Taxonomy (GTDB): domain Bacteria; phylum Pseudomonadota; class Gammaproteobacteria; order Burkholderiales; family Chitinimonadaceae; genus JAFAKZ01. Next base: position 7,314 of record JAFAKZ010000360.1, on the reverse strand, counting down.
CGGCGTCCACTTATTGCCGGCCATCATCGACAACAAAGAGTATGGCAACCGGCTGATAAATATGTCCTGGTGGGTCAGTTCGTTTGCCGCGTCGAGCGTAGACCTATTAACGAGCGATAGTCCGCTGATCATCGATCCCATTCTTGATGATGCCAGGTGCGTGATTGCTCTGCCGCTTGCGCCGCGAATGGCATTCTTCGCTGCCTACACTGAAGAGGTTGCTAGAGGGATAAAGGCCCAGAACATCACGAAGTTGGCAAAGGACATGAATCACATGGTTGTGCGTCAGGCTCGCACTACCGTCATTGCTTCACATGACGGCCATCGAGAATTCATAAGGCGGCGCCTAAACAAGCCTGCGTGATGCATAGCCGATGGATCAAGTTTCCCCGGCAATGTATCTTGGCTAAAACGAAAAGGGCCTAGCCTTGCGGCTAAGCCCTTGATTCTTATGGTGCCGGTGAAAGGAATTGAACCCTCGACCTTCGCATTACGAATGCGCTGCTCTACCAACTGAGCTACACCGGCACATGTATCCGTTTGATTGGATACAGCCCCGCATTATGGCGCCGACTTTTTAGCTTGTAAAGTCCGTCGGCGCATTCTTTTTGGCAGGCTTGCAACATCATTGGTGGCTCCGTTTGTGTTGCGCGCGCTTACTGCTTGATTGGTAAGCGGATTTCCACAATAAGGCCGCCGTCTGGGTGGTTGCTCAAATTGATCGAGCCCCCATGGCGCTTGGTGATGCGATCGACGATCGCCAGACCCAGGCCGCAGTGGCCCGTGTCGCTGCGGGCGGGGTCGAGGCGGCTGAAGGCCTGGACAGCGGCGGCGCAATGTTCCGCGCTCAGGCCCTTGCCGTGGTCGCGCACACGAATGATGGCTTCGCTGCCTTCCTGTGCAGTGCTGAGGTCTATGGGCGGTGCACCATAGCTGAGCGCATTGTCGATCAGGTTGTTGATAGCGCGGCGCAGACTGAGGGGGTCTGCGACGATGGTAGCCAGGTCGGCGGCCATTTCGAGGCGTAGTTGCGCATGTGGGCCGTAGCGCTCAGCTAAGTCCTTGATCAGTAGTCCCGGGTCGACGGATTCCAGATTCAGCGCCTCGGCTTCGCCGCGCACGAAGCTGAGGAACTGCTCGGTGATACGTTCGATATCGTCGATGTCGCGGTCGAACGGGCTGACGTCAAGCCCGTCGAGCAGGGCCACGCGCATGCGCAAGCGGGTGAGCGGCGTGCGTAGGTCGTGCGAGACGCCGGCGAGAATCGTGCGTTTCTCCGTCTCCAGCGACTCCAGACTATGCACCATGTGGTTGAAGCTCTCGCTCAGTAGGGCGAGTTCGCGCGGGCCGTCGGTGGGCAGTTCGGTGACGGGCGTGCCGCGGCCGTAGGCCCTGTGGGCGGCGGCGAGCCGGCGCAACGGGCGGTACAAGGGCCACAGTAGGATGAGGGCGGCAAGCAGGGTAAGGACGGCGATCATGCCTGTAATCGAGGCCAGTGCGCGCAGATTGGCGTCCGTACGGTCGGGCGGGTGGCCGAACAGCTGCAGCCAGGCCGGTTGGCCGCCCAGGTCGAAGCGCAGCCACAGCGTGTGCTGGGCATCGCGCTGAAAGCGCGCGTCGGGCCCCAGGTGGCGCACTAGCAGGTCGTGCGTATGGCTGCTTTCGTTCGTCTGCTCCTCGGTCAGGTCTTGCGGGGTGACGGTGAGTAGGCGCGTCTGGCCGTTGGCACGAGCGGTAAGGAAGGCCGCGCGCGCGGACGGCGGGAGGGCGTCATAGGCGGCCCGCTGCGCTTCGGCAGCGGCGATGGCATGGAAGTAGAAGGGCTCGCGCTCGAGCGGCGCCAGCCGGAAATGATGGGTGGCGCGGAAGATCATAAAGGGCAGCACGTAGCCCAGGATCAGCACGAAGACCAGCACCAGCGCCGTTCGGCCGAACAGCGTGTCGAGGAAGCGGGCAATGCGGCGTATCAACGTGGCGTACCTTCCGGGACGAACACATAGCCGAAGCCCCATACCGTCTGGATCAGGCGCGGCGCGCCCGGGTCGGCCTCGATCAGGCGGCGCAGGCGTGACACCTGCACGTCCATGCTGCGCTCAAAGGCTTCCGCTTCTCGGCGCCGTGCCAGTTCCACCAAGCGTTCGCGGCTCAGCGGTCGGTTGGGGTGGCGTGCGAATACCGACAGCAGGCCGAACTCGCCGCTGGTGAGCGGTACGTCGACCCCGGCGCGTGTGAGCCGACGCGTGGACAGGTCGAGCGAGCAATCGCCGAAATTGATCGTGCCGCCTTCCGGGTCGGGCGCGCCGGCAGGCGCGCGCGCGCGCGTACGCCGCAGAATGGCCTGGATGCGGGCGATCAACTCGCGCGGGTTGAAGGGTTTGCCCAGGTAGTCGTCGGCACCCATCTCCAGCCCGATGATGCGGTCGATGTCATCGTGCCGCGCCGTGAGCATCAGGATGGGGATGTCCTCGCCCTGGCCACGCAGGCGCTGGCAGATTTCCAGGCCGGATTCCGCAGGGAGCATCAGGTCGAGGATGACAAGGTCGGGCCGCTGCCTCGCCAGCCGCTTTTCAAGCTGGCTGCCATCGGCGAATACGGTGACCGTATGTCCCTGTTTTTCCAAGTACTGTTTGACGAGCGAGCGTATTTCCACGTCGTCGTCGACCAGGATCAAGTCGTAGCTGCTGTTCATGGCGCAAGGGAACCTCTGATTAAGTACCGGGGATCGCGTTTGCCCGGATTTTGGCCTGCTGCAAGGCGAAAGGAGCGCGGTGTAACGGGTTACATAAGCGACTTTCAACGCGGCAGCAGACCAAAAGCCGGGCAAACCCTCCGGGCTGGGTCGATTCTTGGGGCAATACTTCGGCACAACTCACTGACATAGCCCGCTATGCGGCGCTCGTTATGCCATCGTCTTGCCCCAAGACTCGGCCCAGCGCGACCCCGGGACTTAATCAGAGGTTCCTTAGTGTACCGGGATGCATCGGACAGACGGTAAACGCATGTAAAAGCCTGTTGCCGTAAGGCCGCAGCCGACATACCTGCTTACACTAAATATCCGGTTCTGGGCATGCGGGGTGAGCGGGCCGGGGAACTGGCCCGCTCCGGGAGGGGAGCCTGCCTTAACCGTGCGGCGTAGGCTCGGCTGGGACGACGCGGCTGACGCGACCGCGTGTGATCACGCGTACGCGCTGGCCGGCGACCAGGTTCACGTCCGCTTCCTGCACCACCGAAATCACTTCGCCGGAATCCAGCGTGAGGACGATTTCCAGGCCGGGCTTGGTATTGACTTCCTTGCCGACGGCATTGCCCACGGCAGAACCCACTGTTGCGCCAAGCACAGCGCCCACGGCCGAGCCCTTGCCCTGACCGATGTCGCTGCCGCCTATGCCACCGACGATGGCGCCCACTAGTTTGCCGATCTCGCTATCGGACTGGATACGCACCGGGCGTACTGACTCGATGACGCCGCTGCGCACGCGGGCCTCGTTCAGCGCTTCGCTGGGTGAGTAGACGTCGGCCGAGCGGGTGCTGGCGCACCCCCCGAGGGCGGACGCGAGACCCAGTACGCCGGCAAGCAACAGGACAGAGGACTTGGTGATCATAAATATGCCTTTTCGTGTGGGACAACCGTGCTGTGACCGAATTATGGAATTATCAGTTCGCTGTGCATATGCACTTTTTACCGACACCCTGCCGTCCGACTTTTCGCCGTCACGGCGCGGACGTTAGAATACGGTCGAACATGCGGCCGGGGCGCGCATGACTTCCTGCTGGTGCGCCCTGTTTATCTTTAATATATGAAGCCGCGCGAGGGATACCCATGCATTTCCTGTTGAGCAACGACGACGGCTATTTTGCGCCCGGCCTGGCCGCAGTAGCAGATGCACTCCATAGCCTGGGCGAGATCACCGTCGTCGCGCCCGAGCAGGATCGCAGCGGTGCTTCCAACTCCCTGACGCTCGATCGGCCTTTGAGCCTGAAGCGCGCTCCAAGCGGTTTCCATTATGTGAACGGTACGCCTACTGACTGCGTGCACCTCGCCGTCACGGGCATGCTTGCAACACTGCCCGACGTGGTCGTCTCCGGCATCAACAATGGCCCAAATATGGGCGACGACACCATCTACTCCGGCACCGTGGCGGCTGCGACCGAGGGCTATCTGTTCGGTGCGCCGGCGATTGCCGTCTCACTGGCCGCCAAGTCGGGCAAGCATCTCGACACGGCCGCGCGTGTCACGCGCGAGCTGGTCGAGCGTATGTTGCGTGACCCGATCCGCGGCGCAGTGTTGCTCAATGTGAACGTACCCGACATCCCGTACGATCAGCTCAAGGGCATGCGTGTGACGCGCCTGGGGCGGCGGCACAAGGCCGAACCCGTGATCAAGACCGAGAACCCGCGCGGCGAGCCCATCTATTGGATAGGGCCGCCCGGTGGGGCGCAGGACGCGGTCGAGGGGACGGATTTCTGGGCGGTGGCGAACGGCTATGTATCGATTACGCCGCTGCAGATCGATCTGACGGCGTACGCGCAGCAAGAATTCTTTACTGGCTGGATCGCATGAAGCACGAATTCGCCGGTATCGGCATGACCTCTGCCCGTACGCGGGGCCGCATGGTGGACCGCCTGCGCCAGCAGGGCATACGCAATGAGGAGGTGCTGGCCGCCATGGGCAGCACGCCGCGCCATATCTTCATCGACGAGGCGCTGGCGCACCGCGCTTATGACGACGTATCCCTGCCCATCGGCCTGGGCCAGACGATTTCCCAGCCCTATATCGTGGCGAAGATGCTGGAACTGGCCGTTGGCGCCGCGCGCCGCGACAAGGTGTTGGAAATCGGCACCGGGTGTGGCTACCAGGCTGCAGTCTTGGCACAGCTGTTCAAGACGGTATATACCGTGGAACGTGTGGCGCAATTGCTCGACCGCGCCCGCGTAAAGCTGCGCGATATGCGTGTCAATAATACCCGCTTACGCCACGGCGACGGATTTCTGGGAATTCCAGATGCCGCGCCCTTTGATGCTATTGTCATGGCTGCTGCACCGCCATATGTGCCGGAAGCCTTAATGAATCAATTAGCGATCGGTGGAAAAATGGTTTTTCCAGTAGGAACAGTAAATCAGGAATTACGAATGATTGAACGTTCCGAAGAGGGATTTACCGAAAGTAAACTGGAAAGAGTGCGTTTTGTACCCATGTTGCCGGGCCTTGCTTGAGCCGGCAAAAATGGCGCAATCTTGATTAAGATCCATAAAACTGTCATCGTGGCACAGTAGGCTGCACTGCCACTCGCTACCACCAATTAATAATCGAGGGAGTAACGAGTTGAAGTTTTATCGTATCGCCGTATCGACGTCCGTATTGCTGCTGGCCGCCTGTGCTACGCAGCAGACGCGTGTACCTGCGCCCATCGTGGAGCACACGCAGTCGGGCGCATCGCAAACGGCGCCCGTAGCGGCGTCTGCCCGCGTCACGTCTGAATACTCCGGTAAAACCTATACGGTGAAGCCTGGCGATACGCTTTATAGCATCGCCCTGGAAAATGGCCTCGACTACAAAGAGATTGCCAGCTGGAATCAGTTGGCTGATGTCAATTTGATCCGCGTGGGCCAAGTATTGCGGCTATCCGATGCAAGTGCGCCTGCTGCGTCCGACGCGGCCGGCATCGAAGTCCACACGCTCAAGCCCAGCGGCGGCACGCAGACGTCGGCCAATGCGACGGCATCGGCCGGCGTACCTACCGTCAGCTACCCCAAGGCCATCAAGCTCCCCTACAACACCGATGCCGCAACGGTAACGGCGCAGGCCGAAGGTACGGCCCAGCCGGCCGCCAGCGCAGCGACGGCCGTGGCAGCTGTGGCCAAGCCGGTCGACACACCTGCCGCCAAGCCGGCTACGGACACGGCTGCTGCTGTGAATGAGGAAGACGTGAATTGGGAATGGCCAGTAGTCGGCAAGACGCTTACGCCATTTTCAGATTCCAATAAAGGGATCGATATCAGTGGGAAGATGGGGCAACCCGTCCTCGCCGCTGCTGCCGGTCGCGTTGTTTATGCTGGGTCCGGCTTGCGCGGCTACGGCAAGCTCGTGATCATCAAGCATAACAAAACCTATCTGTCGGCTTACGCACACAACAGCCAGTTGCTGGTCAAAGAGGGAGACAGCGTGAAAAAAGGTGACAAGATAGCTGAAATGGGCAACACAGACGCCGACAAGGTCGAATTGCACTTCGAAATCCGCAAATTCGGCAAGCCGATTGATCCAACCAAACTTCTTGCGGCGGGCTAAGCCATGAACCATTCGATCGACGCGATGGATGATGATCTGGTTGACGAATCCCTTCTGGATGAAGAAGAGGACGAGAGCGTCGAGGTAGAGGCGGATGCGGAGGCGCAGGCGTCCGAGGAGACGGAACATTACTCGGTCGAATCGACCGGTGATGTGACGCAGATCTACCTGAATGATATTGGACATAACCCGTTGCTGACACCGGACGAGGAACGCCGGTTGGCACGCCTGGTGGTGCAGGGCGATTTCGATGCACGCCAGAAGATGATCGAGCACAATTTGCGGCTCGTCGTGAATATCGCCAAGCACTACATCAACCGCGGCATGGCACTGCTCGACCTGATTGAGGAAGGCAATATCGGCCTGATGCACGCGCTGGAGAAGTTCGACCCCGAGCGCGGCTTCCGCTTCTCGACCTATGCGACCTGGTGGATACGCCAGAGCATCGAGCGCGCGATCATGAACCAGTCGCGCACCATCCGCCTGCCTGTGCACGTGATCAAGGAACTGAACGTCTACCTGCGCGCCCAGCGCCATTTGGAAGCGCAGCTTGGTCGCGAGCCGACCATGGAAGAGGTCGCTTTCCAGGTTGATAAACCGGTCGAGGAAGTGCGCCGTGTGATGAACCTGAACGAGCGCATGGCCTCGCTCGACGCGCCGCTTGATATCGACCCCATGCTGTCCATCGGCGAGTCGATCCCGGATGAGCAACACGAAGGCCCGGAGATGATCCTGCAGAACGCCGAAGTGCAGCGCTATGTGCGCGACTGGCTCAAGCAGCTCAACGACAAGCAGCGCATGGTCATCGAGCGCCGCTACGGCCTCAACGGCTACGACATTTGTACGCTGGAGGATCTGGCGGCCCACCTGCAGCTCACGCGGGAGCGGGTCCGGCAGATCCAGATCGAGGCGCTGGAGAGCCTGCGGCGGCTCCTGCGCCGCCAGGGAGTGTCGCGGGACGTGCTGTTGGGTTGAGCGACCAAACCTAGGAAGATCACGAAGCCGGGCTTGCCCGGCTTTGTTTTTTG
>JAFAKZ010000269.1 GCA_019234745.1 Burkholderiales bacterium | reverse complement strand
CGGCTGGACACGGTATTGCCTTCGAGCCGCTTGGATACCTGCAATTGCTGGTCACCGCTCGCCGCCACCTGCGGCAAGTGTGTGACGCACAGCACCTGATGGCGCTGACCCAATTCCTTGAGCAGCTTGCCCACGATCTCCGCGACGCCGCCGCCGATACCCACATCCACTTCGTCGAAAATCAGCGTCGGCACTTCCGCCACCTGACTGGTCACGACCTGCAGGGCCAGACTGATGCGCGACAGTTCGCCGCCCGAGGCCACCTTGGCCATGGAGCGCGCCGGCGCGCCCGCGTGCGGCGCCACCTGGTATTCAACCTGCTCCAAGCCGAAAGCGGCAGGCGCATCCAGCGGCAGCAGTGCGATCTCGAAGCGGCTGCCGCTCATGGCCAGCCCCTGCATTTGCTCGCTTACCTGCTTGCCCAGTTCGGCTGCAGCCTTGGTGCGCGCAACGCGCAGGGCGTTGGCGACTTGATAGTAACCCGCTTCCGCCGCCGCGACGGCAGCTTCCAACGCTTCCAGGCCCTCATCACCACCCAGCTCTGCCAGCCGCGCCTGCCAGCTCGCCAGCTTGGCGGGCAACTGCTCGGGCTCCACGCGATACTTGCGCGCCATGCGGTAGACGTCGTCCATGCGCCGCTCGACTTCGGCCAAGCGCTCCGGGTCCAATTCCACGCGGTCGGCATAGTGGCGCAAGGTGTGGATGGCCTCACTCAGGTTCGCATCCGCCGTCGCCAGCAGGTCGACCAATTCGCTGAGACTGCCATCGAGCTTGGCCATATCGGCGATGCGCGACTGCACGGCGGCGAGCAGCGACTGTGCGTTCACCTCACCGTCGGCCAGGGTATCCAGCGCTCCCTGCCCGCCATCGATCAGGCTGGCAGCATGGCTCAGGCGCGCGTGCTCCGTCTGCAGCTCGGCCCATTCGCCCTCGGCCAGGCCGAGCGCGGCCACTTCGTCGATCTGCCAGTGCAGGCGTTCGCGTTCGGCCGCGTATTCGCCGGCGAAGCGGCTGGCGTCGGCCAGCTTGTCCTGTGCGGCCTTCCAGTCCTGGTAGGCCGCCTTTACCTGGCGCGCCTGCTCGGTCTGGCCGGCGTAGGCGTCGAGCAGGCGGCGTTGCGGTTCGGAACGCAGCAGCGACTGGTGGGCATGCTGGCCGTGGATATCGACCAGGTATTCGCCGATGTCCTTGAGCTGCGCCATGGTGGCCGCCTGGCCGTTGACGAAGGCGCGCGAGCGGCCGCTGCTGTCCACCGTGCGGCGCACCAGCATCAAATCGTCTTCACTATCCAGCGCCATCTCCTGCAGCAGCGCCTTCAGTTCCGCATCGTTGGCAATGTCGAATTCGGCTGAGATATCGGCGCGGTCCGCCCCCTGGCGCACGACGGCGGCATCGGCCCGCTCGCCCAGGAGCAGCGAAAGCGCGTCGATCAGGATGGACTTGCCGGCACCCGTCTCGCCCGTGAGGACGGTGAAGCCCTTGGCGAATTCCAGTTCCAGTTGATCGACGATGACGAAGTCGCGGAGTCGCAGCGCGTGCAGCATGGTGTCTTGCTCGGTGAAAGGCTTGATCGGTGATTCGGGAGAACGCCTCAGAATAGGCGCTCACCCCAGTGCAATTTGTGCCGCAGCATATCGTAATAGTTGTACCCGACCGGGTGCAGGATACGCAGGGAATTACGGTAGCGCTTGATTGTTACGCGGTCCATCTCCTGCAGGTCGAAATGCGAGTGACCGTCGAAGTGCACCTTAACCTCCTGGCCGCGCGTCAGCATGAACTCTACTGTCGACGCGTCGTTCACGGCAATGGGACGCGCCGTCATGGTCTGCGGGCAGATGGGCACCAGCGCGATAGCCGGTACGGTGGGATGCAGGATAGGACCACCCGACGCCAGCGCATAGGCGGTCGAGCCGGTGGGTGTCGTCACGATCAGGCCGTCGGAGCGCTGGCTATACACGAACTGGTCGTCGATGAAAATCTCGAATTCGATCATCGAACCCAGCGAGCCTCGGCTGAACACCACGTCGTTGAAGGCGAGCGCCGAGTGGATGTCGTGGTCGCCTCGGCTCACCTTGGCCTGCACCAGCATGCGTTCCTCGGGCACGAAGTCACCGTCGAGAATGCGCGGGATGACCGTTTCGATATCCGTTACCGACACGTCCGTCATAAAGCCCAGGCGGCCCTGGTTGATGCCCACGAGCGGGATGCGGTAGGGCGCCACCAGGCGCGCGATGGACAGCATGGTGCCGTCGCCGCCCAGCACGATCACGAGATCCGCCACCTTGCCGATCTGGTCGGCCGGGACGATCTGCACGTCCGACATCGAATGCTCATTGGCCGTATCGGTGTCGAGGATGATGGCGCAGTCGAGTTGCCGCAGCAGGGCCGACAGGCGGCGCAGCGGTTCGCCGATATTGGGGCTGTTACGCCGGGCAACGAGGCCGATTTTCTTGAATAGCATGCTCATCCCCCGAGTTTAACTGAAAGCCTGTAGTGAATTTACAAGTGTCAAATGGCAATCGCGTGCAGCGAAGCTGCCCGGGAAACCCGGGCACTCGCCATACGAGAAGCATTGAGCAGCGGCTTTCCCTGATCGATTCCACTCCCCCCGCCCTCGCCGCCGCGAGGGAGCCTCACTGACGCTCGTCAGTGAATCGATTGAGGTTTTCGTACCAACCTCCAAGCTTTCAGAGCAGCTGTTTGCGCCTGGGCGTGAAATCCCACCAACGGCGGGCCTCGCCCGTTTCGACGAAATGTACCGCCGCCATGAAGACATCCGCAACACAGGGATCGTGCCGCGTGCCCGTTACGCGGCACAGCTCATGATACAGCGCGATGGGGTCGCGCCCAGCCAGATCAGCCGGGCGTAGGATGCCCAACAAGCGAAAATCGGCCTCCATGGCGGGGCCGATATTCGGGATGTCTTGCAGGCGTACGACCGGTTTGCGATCAGTAGACGCTGAAGACGAAGTAGCGGTGTTCGATCTTGTCGTACGAGCCATTTTCGTGAATTGCCGCGAGTGCCTTGTTGAAGCGCTCCTTCAACGCCGTATCACCCTTGCGCAAGGCAATGCCCTGCCCTTCGCCGAAGAACTTCTGATCGTCGATGGCCGAACCGACGAACTCGTAGCCGCGGCCCTTGGGCGTCTGCAGGAAGCCGTAGTAGCCGGCAACGGCATCGTCCATCAGGGTGTCGACATCGCCCTTCACCAGCGCGTCGTACATCTCCATCGTGTTCTTGAAGCGAACGACGGTCGAGGTCGCACCGTACTTGGCCGTCACGTAGCGGTCGTAGGTCGTGTCGGTCTGCACGCCAATCTTCATACCGGCCAGATGCTTGGCATTGAGGTAGAGGTAGGGAATGCGGTGCGCCTTGGCGAAGAAGTAGGCCGGTGTCTGCGTGTAGCGGTCGGTAAAGTCGACCAGCTTCTTGCGGTCGTCCGTGATCGACATGGACGCGATGATGGCGTCCGCCTTCTTCCCGTTAAGCGCGGGGATGAGCTGTTCCCAGTCGAAGCGGACGAACTGGCAGGTGACCTTCATCTCCGTGCACAGCGCATTCGCGATATCGACGTTGAAGCCCTTCAGATTCCCCTTGGAATCCAACTCCTCGAACGGCGGGAACTTACCCTCCATGGCGATGCGCAGCTCTTCGGCTTGCACCATCGGCGCGAGAAACAGGCAGGTCAACAGCGTCAGTAGATACTTCATTAAGGCTCCCCATATACTTAAAAACTATTTGGCGCGGGTGGCACCGTGCAACGGAACATGCTGTCTAATTAACAACACTGAACGTGCCGTAGCCTACGCCGACCCTTGGCTTACAGACAACTGTCACTATTGAAAAAGTGTGACAATTTGGGCATTGCACAGCAGACCGTGGCAAACGGGCATCAGATACCTTGCTGATCTGTTCCACCACGTTACAATCGACCTATGCTTAGCGACCGTGCGCAAACCCTGCTGAAGACCCTGGTGGAACGTTATATCGCCGAGGGTCAGCCCGTTGGCTCGCGTACGCTGTCCAAGTACTCCGGCCTCGAGCTCTCCCCGGCCTCCATCCGCAATGTGATGGCGGACCTGGAGGAGCTTGGCTTTATCACCAGCCCGCACACCTCTGCCGGGCGTATCCCGACATCACGGGGTTATAGGCTATTCGTCGACACCTTGTTGACGATCCAGCCCCTGCAGCAGGTGGAAATCCGCGAACTGCAGGGTGTGTTGCAGCCAGACAACCCCACGCGTGCCGTGGCGGCCGCCTCCAGCCTGTTGTCGCAGCTCACCGAATTCGCCGGTGTGGTCGTCACGCCCAAGCGGCGCGGCATACCGCTGGCGCAGATCGAGTTCGTACGACTGGCGGAAAAGCGCCTGCTGCTAATCCTCGTTGCTGCCGATGGCGACGTACAGAATCGCATCCTGATCACCGAGCGCGACTACAGCCAGGCTGAGCTGATCGAGGCGACGAACTTCCTTAACCAGCACTGCACGGGCAAGACGCTGGAAGAGGTGCGCGACGCCGTGCACCACGATCTGCGGCTCCTGCAGGGCGACATCGCGCAACTGATGAACGCCGCGGTGGACGCCAGCAGCCGGGCGCTGGAGCAGGACAAGACGCCCTTCGTGATCAGCGGCGAAAGCAACCTACTACGTGTGGACGATCTCTCGAACAATGTCGAGCGACTACGCCAGTTGTTCCGTGTGTTTGAGGAGAAAACAGCGCTCCTGCAGCTGCTCGACCACGGGCAACATGCGGAAGGTGTACAGATTTACATTGGTGGCGAAGCGGGCATCAGTCCGCTGGACGAATGCTCGGTCGTCACCGCCCCCTATAAGGTCAATGGCGACATCGTCGGCACGCTAGGCGTGATCGGCCCTACGCGCATGGCCTATGAACGCATCATCCCCATTGTCGACATCACCGCGCGGCTTCTGTCGTCAGCCCTTTCACACCAGGGCTAGCGGCAAGCGGCGCCCAGCGGAATTCCCCTTGAAACTCCAATCTATTGCCCTGAGCACCCTGCTCGCCCTGTGCGGCAGCATTACCCTGGCAGAAGACGCGCCCACGCCTGAGACCGCCGCTCCGGTGTCAAGCGAAGCTGCATCGCAACGCTTCAGTCAACGCGAGGACGTAAAGGCCTTCATCGACGAAATGGTGACGCAATACGGCTTCGACCGCGCCCAGTTGGAAGCGCAGTTCGACCGCATCGTGCTCAAGCCCCATGTGCTGGAGATCCTCGATCGCCCCTCCACCAGCCGCCCCTACTACGAATTCCGCCCGAATTTCGTGAACGCCACACGCATCCGCAACGGCGTGGCCTGGTGGCACGAGCACGCCAAGACGATTGCCGCCGTATCAGAGCACTATCACGTCGACCCGGAATACCTGGTCGCCATCCTGGGCGTGGAAACCATGTGGGGCGAGGACGCCGGTAGCTTCCGCGTGATGGATGCGCTCTCGACCATCGCCTTCAACTATCCGCGCCGCGCCGACTACTTCCGCAAGGAGCTGCGCGAATTCCTGCTGTTGGCGCGCGAAGAAAACCAGGACCCGTTCAGCTTCAAGGGCAGCTATGCCGGTGCCATGGGCATGCCGCAGTTCATGCCGTCGAGCTACCGCGCCTACGCACAAGCCTGGGACGGCAACGCGCACCGCGATATCTGGCGCAACCCGGGCGACACGCTGGCAAGCATCGCCAACTATTTCTCGGAACACGGCTGGACGGCAGGCACACCTCTGGTAGCACGTGCCCAGGTGCAGGGCGCCGACTTCGCGCCGTTGGTGGACGACAAATTCAACCTGCACTACAAGGTGAGCGAGTTGGCCCCCTTCGGCGTAACCCCCGCCAAACCGCTGAGCGACGACCCGCTGGCCGTGCTGGCGCCACTCGATACGGCTCCGGGCACGACGGACTACTGGCTGGGCTACAACAATTTCGTCGTCATCACGCGCTACAACCACAGTACGCTGTACGCCATGGCCGTGCATGAGCTGGCGCAGGCGATCAAGGCGGCCTATCTCGACCCTTCGCTACTGCCGCCGGCGCCGCATGCGAAGAAGGTGAAGAAGAAACATTTGCGGATGGCAGGGGGTTGAACTGTCGAGCCACCTAGTACCGGTACAACGACCGCTTTTCATAGGGTGCATTGAGCGCAGCGTAATGCACCGAACAGTTGAGCCACATCCACGGCTTGGTGCACTGCGCTGCGCTTAATAGCACCCTACAAGCGCATCGTTCCCGCGAAGGCGGGAATCCAGTGCGACGTTTGATGTTGGCGTGTAGATTGCTGTAGCGCGCAGCGAAACCCAACATGACCCAGGTGGCCGACTCAATGGCGTGAACGAATATGGGGTTGTTGGGTTTCGCTGCGCTCACCCAACCTACAGCCCACTAGACCGGATGCACCTGCAAATTCGTCGCGGCACCCAGGTACTTCGTCAGCAACTTGAAGATATCCGCATCAAACACCGGCTCGCTGCGTGTTTCCAGCAAGGTGGCTAGTCCCACCTCGTCGCCAGCCGTCCCGATATAGCGCCAGTTCTCGAACACGTGCAGATCGGCCGCGCTGCTTGAATCATTCTGCTCGCGGATCACCACGCGACCCTTGTAAGGCCAGGCGCGCAGGCGGAATTTCGAGAGCACGGCGCAGACACGCGCCTGGTGTGTCAATAATGGCTCCTTGCCCACGCAGGCACCACGGCAGCGGCCAACCTGCATACCGAAGCAGGGTGTGCCGGGCCGGCGGCTACCGCGATCGAGCCCCAGCGCGACGAGGCAGAGGCGGTTCGCCTCGGCGATCTTGCGCAACACGGTCGTCGCTTCCTTCTGACTGGAATACAGGCCATAGAGCGCCACTTGCCCGAAGTCAGCTTCTCCGGCAGGTACCAAGGCTGGCTGCGCCGTGCCGTCCTCGTTGGGTTGGTAGGCCCAGCTGTACCAATCATCGCTGTGCTTATGATGTGGATTGTGCAGGGGTTGCAGCTCGCGCAGCAGGCGGATTTCCGCCAGATGGGCGCCCAATTCGCCTGCCGTGGCGATCCATTCGATATGGCGCGTCTGCACAGCCAAGAGCTTGTCGCGTGCGGCGCGCAGATTGTTGCCGAAGTGGGCCAGCACCTTCTTCTTGATATTGTCGGTGCGGCCGACGAACAGGACTTCTCCCCCCTCGCCGATCAGCTGGTAGACGCCAGTACTGTCCGGCATGGCTTCAATCAGCTCGGGGTCGACGCCGGGCGGCAGGCTGGGTGGACGGCTGATCTCGTCCAGCACCTTTTCCAGCGTCTCGGCGTCGTGCTCGGCCCGCATCTTGACCAGGAACTGGTAGATCAGCCGGGCGTCGGTCAGGGCGCGATGGCGGTCGCCGTCGGCCAGTAAGCCGTTGCGTGCGGCTACGCTATCGAGGTTGTGCTTGTACTCGCCAGGAAACAGGCGCTTGGAAAGCTTGACCGTGCATACGGTGCGCGCACGGAAGTCGATGCCAGCACGCTTGAATTCGTGCTTGAGAAAGCCATAGTCGAAGCGCGCATTGTGGGCAGCAAACACGCGCCCGCGCAGCCGCTCGAAGAGGGCGGGCGCCAGCTCGGCAAAGCTCGGTGCATCCCGCACCATATCGTCGCTGATGCCGGTGAGCTTGGTAATAAAGGGCGGAATAGGCGTGCCTGGGTTGACCAGCATGCTCCACTCGCGCGCCTCATTACCGTCCCATTCGACGATGCCCACTTCCGTGATGCGATCACGTTCGGCGTTGGCGCCCGTGGTTTCCAGGTCGACGAAGACGAAGGGTTGCTCAAGCAGCGACATTGCAGCGGTCAATTGAAAAGCCAGGAATACAGTACGTCGACGGAGCTGGTCTGGCCTGCCGTCAAGGCGACTGAGACCTTCTTGGTGAGTTGGTAGGTCAGCTTCACAGCATAACCGATCCCGTCGATGCTCTGCTCGTAGCTGATATAGATCTTGTCCGACAGGCGTTTACCCAAGCTGACCACGCGGCCCGACAGGGGCGTATTGGCGGCCGCGGCGGCACTCGCCGCTGCGGCGCTATTGGTAGCTGCGTTGACCACCGTGCCCGCCGGCAAGGCGTCGCTGCCCGCCACGCTGCCGCCATAAGTGGTACCGCTGCCACGCCCAACGCTGATGTCGTCCAGGCCCAGGCGGCTGGCAACCTGCTCGCGGATACCGCTGGACTGCCCGCCACTGAATAGCGCCTCGGCAGCCGCCATCAGCACGTCAGCATCGCCCTTGGCCGATGCGGTGCTGCTGCCATGGCCCAGCACCAGCCACGAGAGCTTTTCGCTATCGGGCATCGACTGGTCGGACGTCAGCGTAACGCGTGGCGCCTGCGCCGTACCCGTGATTTTCACGCCGACCTGCACGGGCAGATTCTTACGCTCTGCCAGGATATCGAGCGACGGGTTGTCGAACGGCCCCTGGTAGATGAGCACGCCTCGGCTGATGGTCAGGTTCTGGCCGTAGGCCGTATAGCGCCCTTCTTCGGCCCGCACGGCGCCCGTTGCCGCCAAGCGCTGCGTAGGGCTGGCCGTGACGCGTACGGAGCCGGACAGCTGCGCATCCACGCCCTGGCCCTTGAAATGGAAGTGGTCGCCCAGATCGAGATCCAGGCGCAATGTCAGCGGCGGGGCCTTGCCTTGCAGCTTGGGCTTGTCGGCGCGGCCGCGCACCGTCACGTCCTCGCTCAGCTCCGCAACATTGCTCTTCACCAGTTCCACCGATCCTTCATCCGCCTTCAGGTTACCGGTTAGCGTCAGCGCATTGCCTTGCATGGCCAGCGTTGTCTCACCCGAGGCGGTTAGGTTGCGGTCTGGGCGCGCGATGGCGGCAAAGTGGTTGAACTTCACCGTCAAGTCCCCCTCCGGCCCACCGCCGAGCAGGGACATGCGGCCTTGGGCCGTCACGTCGCCCTTGCCCGCCCTCAGCGACAGCGCAGCCAGTTCTGCCGTGTCGCCCTGCAGCGTGGCCGCCAATGTACCGTCGTGCCAGTTGGCGCCAAATTCGGGCAAGCGCAGGGCAAAACCGTCCAGGTTCACTTGGCCGTACCACTGCGGAGCACCCACCACGCCGCCCGCCTTCAATTCCGCCGTCAGCTTGCCTTCTACGCCAGCCGTCGGCCCCAGCAGCGGCGCGACCCAGCCCAGCGAAGGCATCTGTGCCTTGATGTCACCATCCAGCACAGCGCCATTCGCTGGTCGCCAGCCCTTTTCCGTGCGTTCGAACTGCGTAGCGAGGCGGCCCACAGCTGTGCCGAATTCGTCCGATTTCAGATTAAGTCCGATGATCGCATTGACGCCGTTCAGGTCCAGGGTCGCCTGGGCGGCAGCCAGCTTGAGGGGAATCGGCTTGACGGTCGGGTCGTCCGTCAGCAGCAGGACGTCGCCGGCTTGCCGCTCCAGCGTCAGGTTGCCAGCCAAGCGCTGATCGCCATGCAGGTCGAAGCGAGCCGACATGACGAGATCGGTCCAAATGCGACGCTTCACGTCAGGCAGGCGACTCACCCAGTCCGCCATTGCCATGTTGTCGATGTTGCCCACGGCACTGAACTGCGCCCCCTGCCAGTCGAGGTGGGCAAGATGCACGTGGGCACCGAGGATGGCGGCATCCAGGCTGTCGACGGCCATGCCATTGCGGCTGATGGCCAATTTGGCCGGGCTATCCACTTTCAACGGCCAGTCGCCCTGGTTTTCCAGGTGCTCCACATGGCCGTGCCAGCCATGGCTGTCCAATGCGCCGTCGGCACGAACCGACAGATTGAGATCTTGATCGGCAACCTTGCCTTGCGCCTGCAGGTCGGCCACGTGGCCCAGCTGCGTGCCGTTGAGCGTCAGCCGTGCGCTGTCCAGCGTCAGCCGCGAGGCCGTCAAGCCAGTCACGTCGAGCTTCAGTGCCAAAGGGCTGTCCTGCGGACGGCTGGGCGAGGCATCGAGACTGGCCGACAGGCTGGCGTGGGCCACGGCCACATTGCCCGGCGTGCGCAGGCCGTCGGCGTGCAGGCTGCCATCCAATGAGGGGCGGTGCAGATTGCCCGCCAGCGTGAGTTTGGCGTCAACGCGGCCGGCAAAGCCGGTGCCAATCTCGGCCAGGCTGGGCATGAGCGCATCAATGCGCAGGCTGTCATCAGAAGTACCAAAGCCGCCCTTGGCGACCAGGTGATTCGCCCCGAGCGTCAGGTCCACATTGGTCGACTCCAGCCGCCCTGGCCGCCAACTGGCTACCACCTGCCCGCTCAGGCCACGGCCGTTGATGCGGCTGTTTGCAATTTTCCAGTCGGTGCGCACAGCCAGCGGGTTCAGCGTGCCCGTCAGCTGGATCTTGCCATTGAGATCGCCGTTCGGAATGGGGCGGCTTGCCACGGCCGATAGATGTTCCGGATTGAAGTGGGACATCATGCCGTCGACATTGAAACCACGATTGCCGTCGAGCGCCAGACGTCCCTTCACATCCAGCTCCCCACCACCGCTGGCGAGCACCAGGCGTTGTGCGTCGATCAAGCGATTACCGGCTTGCCCGACGAGGCGGCCGTCCAGGTCGAGCGACACGGCCTTGGCCATCAGTTCCGCTTCCAGGTGCGGGTTGGCGCGCGCACCGTCGAGCTGGATGCGGCCGGACAGCGGCAAGTCGGGCCCACCCACCTGCTGCAGCTGCAACTTATCCAATTGCGCGACCAGGCCCAGTTGCTGCAGGCCCAGCGTGCCGGCCACCTGGATACTGCCAGCGGCCATCCTGGCATCCAGACTTTCGATATGGGCGCCTTCTGTATTCAGGCGAATCGCGGCATCGAGCCGGGTCAGGGGTAGTCGGGCCGCCTGCCAGTTACCGGCGATGGTGTTGTCCACATGCACCTGGGTCGCCACGGTCGGCCCTTCCGGGCGCGCCATCACGCTGGCGTTGAGCACCGTCTGCGGTAGGCGTGGCGACAGTACATGCAAGTCGACCCCGCGCATCTCTACGCGCGCCGCCTTGAGTATCGCGTAGCGGGTTGTCGCGAAGGGGTCAAGGTGGACGTCGAAGTCGGCACGGAAGGGGGGGATACCGTTGGGTCCACCCACGCCGGCACCTGTGAGCCTCATGTCGGCCAGACCGCCCGAGAGTGCCGTATTGAGCTGCCAGCTGGCGTCTTCCGACGCCCCATCGAGCTCCAAGTTGCCGCCCAGGCGGAAGGGGGCATCGCCCTGTAGGCTTGCCTCGCCCTTGGCGTCGAACCAGGGCGTGACGGCACGCAATAAGGTTACATGATGTCGGTGGCCGTCGCTTGTTGCGGTGGCAGCGATACCCTGCGCCCACAGGCGGTCGTTCAACCACAGCGAGCCGAGTCGCGCGTCCCGTACCGTCAAGGACACGGGCAAAGCCAGGCTGGCGGGCAACACGGGGCGTTTGTCGCTTTGCACCGTGTGGATATTGAGCGCACCCAGCTCCAACCGCTCGACGAGCACTTCGCCGTGCAACAGTCGGCTGGCCTGCCAGTCGAGCGCGAGGCGGTCGAGCACAATATGAGTCGTGCTCGTATCCATATGGATATCGTATAGGCCCAGCCTGCCCCACAGCGTACCGTCGACGCGCCCGACCTTGAGCGTACCGGCGCTTAGCTTCTGCGCAATCGCCACGATGCCGCGCGTGCCGGCCGTGCTGGAGGCCAGCAGCACGAAACCGCCCACCAGCAGCACGACGCCAAACAGCACCAGCTCGAGCCAGAACGGCCCGAGCCGGAAGCGGCGGCGCGGCAGAGCGGATGGCGGCGGTGCGTTGTCGATCATGACTCAGATATGGTCGAGCGGGGCAAAGCGACGAGTGTACGCGGAATTGTCACAGCCATCGAACCCCGGGAAAGCGACAATCAAAACCCTACACCGAGCGAAAAGTGGAAGCGTAGCCGCTTATCGTCTGCTCCATAGGCGATGTCGCCGGCGAACGGCCCTACGGGGCTGGCCCAGCGGGCACCCACGCCGTAGCCTTTTGAGCCATGAAGGGATTGCCAGCGGTCGGCGGCACCACCGACGTCGGTAAATACGGCACCGCGCCAGTTTCCTTGGATACGCTGCTGGTACTCGATACTTGCCGTCGCCAGCACTCGGCCGCCAACCACGGCGCCATTCTGCTCCACGCCCAGCGTCTGATAGCCATAGCCGCGCACGGAATCGGCGCCGCCAGCGCGGAACAACCAATCAGCAGGCACTTTGTCCGGCGCTGTGGTCAACACATCACCCACCTCACCGCGCAGGCGTACGAAACTGGCGGAGCCGACGGGGATGTACCAGGCCATCTTGGCGTAGCTGCGCAAAAAACTGGCGGAAGACACGAAGCCCTTGGCCGCGCCGCCGATCTGCAGATTGAGGATGGTGCCGGCGCTCGGATCGGTCGTGTTGTTGAGCGCGCGGTGCGTCCACGACTGCGAGGGCATCAGCGCATAGTTGATCTGCCCCGGCGCACCATTGATGCGCTGCAGGCTGCGCACATACTGCAGGGCCTGCGATATCTCGTTACCGTCGCGCAGGCGGCTACGCTGCAGACCGAGGGTCTGCTCCCACAGCTGCTGGCCGGAGATGTTCTGGTGCTCGTCGCGGAAGCCCGCCGCATAACGGTAACCATCGCTGTCCGGCGGCAGTTGCAGGCCGGCATCGAAAATCTGCTGCTTCTGCTCAACATCCAGGCCCAGTGTGCCGATCCAGCCGTGCCCCAGGAAGTCGGCGTCGCGTATGCCGAAGCTGGTGCGTGCCCCCGTATCCGTGTCGTAGCCCAGGCCCGCGTCGGCCTTGTAGATAGGTGCCTCGGTGACTTCGAGCTTCACCGGCACATTGTCCGGCTTTTCCGCATCGATCGGCACATCGAGGAAGACGTTGGAGAAATACGGCGTGTTCTGCAGTGCGCTCTGGAAGTCGAGCAGCTGCTTCTGGCTATACGTGTCGCCCGACTTGAAAGTCGCCATACGCTGGACCAGCACTTCCGGGTAGCGCTTCAGGCCCGTGACTTGCAAGGGGCCGAAGGTAAAGCGGGGACCGGAGTCGTATTCCACGGCCAGGTCGGCGCTGGCTCTATCAGGGTCGACATCACCATGACTGCTGGCAATATGGGCCGAGGGGAAGCCGTCCACTACCAGCGACTGCAGGCTGTGCCGCTTGGCCAGATCCCAACTGCGTTGCGTAAAGTTCTCGCCGATGGGCAGGGACCAGCCTGCCAACAGGATGGCGTAGCGGGCCTGGAAATCGGGCAGATTACGGATTGGGCCAGACAGCGCGATGTCAGCACCGGTGACGACGGTCGCGGGCCCCGGGTCGACGCTCAGGCTCACATGCCAGACGCCGCCGTCTTCGCGCATCGTGCGCTCGATCTTGGGCGAAAAATAGCCCTGCGGGCCAAGCAGGCGCTGGATTTCGGCCGGCGTGGCGTCGTACAGCCGGTCGAGCTGTGGCTTGTCGACATAGTCGCTGCCCTGCCAACGCACTAGCCCAAGATTGGCGCGCAGCATCGGTTCGATCGCATCGGGGGCGTCGATTTCCACGTCGTAGGCGAAGTTGGCCGCTTGTGCCGTGGGCAACAAGGAGAGGGCGATCAGCAGGACTAGCGTGTGGGACGGTTTCAGGCGCACGGCGGCGAGTGTAACAGACGTGCTTCTGTCAGGACGCTACCGCAGTGCCCCCGGTCCAGCCGACCGGCTCCTTCCCCCTGTAGTCAGTGGGAGGGAACAGGTCAGCGGCACCACGGGATTTGACCTGAACAACAGCACGTAGGTTGGGCTGAGCCTTGCGAAGCCCAACACCCGCTGAGCCAGCTCTAAGATTGTTGGGCTTCGCAGAGCTCAGCCCAACCTACGCCCTGCTATTCGGCGTTGCGCATGAAATCGGCCGTACGCCAGAACGCCTGCTCCAAGTGGTTCTTCAGCTCCGACTCACCCGGATGCAATTCGTCCATCGCCTTGAACATGGCGTAGAGCCATTCGTCGCGCATGCGCTCATCGATGCGAAAAGGCAGATGGCGCGCCCGCAACATGGGGTGGCCGTGCTTCTCCACGTAGAGCTGCGGGCCGCCCAGCCAGCCGCACAGGAAGAGGTAGAGGCGCTCGCGCGATTCGTCCAGATTGTCGCGATGGATGGCGCGCAGGCTCTTGGTAACCGGGTCGCTGTCCATGATGTCGTAGAAGCGGTCGACCAGGGCGCGGACGGCAGTTTCGCCGCCGAGCAGTTCAAATGGGGTGGATTCCAGCAGCTGATTCATCACTTACTCAGTTCAATCGTTTTCACAGGCCAACGCCGCCAGGCCATGGCGGGACCGGGCGCGGTTGCATGCTTCAGGGAAAATGCCGTGTTCGGCATGCGGTGCGAATTCGCGGCACGGCCCAGGGCGCGAGCTGTAGATGCCGCAGGACACCTTGACGCCCACCGTACCACCCAGGGCGATGCAACGCGGTTTCAGGTAGTCGGTGCCGCGCATGCGGCAGGTGTAGTCGTTCTCGATATCGACGAGCCTGGCTGGCACCGCGCCGCCCTCGTCATCCAGCTCCATGCGGTCGAAGCTCACGCGGAAGGCCGCGCAGCAGGCGCCGCAACTCAGGCAGACGTTGTCGCTCATGCCGGCACGGCCAAGGCAACGGGCTTGGTCTGGGTGCGAATCTCACGGAATAGGCCATCGGCCTCCGCATAGCCGCGGCGCAGATAGCCCACCCACTGCTTCAGCCGGCTCGGCGCATAGGCGGTGGCGCCCTGCCCTTCGACGCTGCGCTGGAACTCGGCCAGTACGCCCAGCATCTCGGGCCATTCCACCGGGTTGTCCGGCTGGCCGGCAACGGCGGCGCGGATGCGACGCGCCAGATCGGGACGGGCAATAAGGCCGCGGCCCAGCATGATGTCGTCGCAGCCTGACTCGGCGCGGCAGCGGAAATAGTCGTCGACCGTCCATACCTCACCATTGGCGACGACGGGTGTCTTCACCACGTCCTTGATACGGGCGATCCAGTGCCAGTGCGCGGGCGGCTTGTAGCCGTCAGCCTTGGTACGGGCATGCACGACCAGCTCTTCCGCGCCACCCTCGTCCAGCGCACGGGCGCAGTCGAGCGCCAGTTCCGTGTCTTCGTAACCAAGGCGCATCTTGGCCGTTACCGGGATATGCGCCGGTACCGCGCGGCGTACTTCACGCACGATGGCGTGCAACAGTTCGGGCTCCTGGAGCAGCACGGCGCCGCCACGGTGGCGGTTCACAGTCTTGGCCGGGCAGCCGAAATTGAGGTCGATGCCGGGAGCTGCCAATTCAGCCGCGCGCGCCGCGTTGTCGGCCAGGCAGATGGGATCGGAGCCCAGTAGCTGCAGCTTCACGGGTAGGCCCGTCTGCGTCTTCCAGCTATTCTCCCATTCCGGCGCCATGCGCTTGAAATAGCGCGGCGGCAACAGCGTGGAAGTCACGCGCACGAACTCCGTCACACACCAGTCCAGTCCGCCGATATGCGAGAGGGCGGCACGCAGCGGGGCGTCCACCAAGCCTTCCATGGGGGCCAAGGCGATACGCACCCGGTGCTCCAATTGCTTGAAAAAGAATACGATTTTACCTGTTTGGTACGGTTGGTGGAAACGTCTGTCTGGATTCGGCTTGTCGTCGCAGCGCCGAGTAGGGACAATAGCGCCCCGCGCTAACGTCAACAGACCCTAGGAAAGAACCCTCCCATGCTGCTTGCGATCAAGATCGATGTCGACACCGTGGCAGCGGCGCGCGACAACGTTCCCCGCCTGGTGGAACTGCTGCAAGCCGTCGAGGCGGACGCCACGTTCTTCTTCAATATGGGGCCGGACCGCAGCGGGCGTGCCGGCGGAAAGCTGTTCCAGGTTGGCGAATCGGGCGGTCAACAGCGCCGCAACTGGCGCCATGCCAAGCCGCGCGGGGCTAGCCGCTTCTACGGCACCCTTCTGCCCACGCCGCTATGCGTCAAGCGCGCCCAGCAGACCATGCGCGCCGTGCAGCAGGTTGGCTATGAGACGGGCATCCGTGGCTGGGACTGGGTAGATTGGGTCAAGCAGTCGGCGCAAGCGGACGAAGCCTGGATGAAGGGAGAGCTGGTGAGCGCCTGTGCGGCCTACGAGCAGGTCTTCGGCCAGCGTCCCAAAGCCATCGCCCTTCCCGCCTGGCGCGCGCACCGGGGCGCCTTCCGCCTGCAGCAGCGCCTGGAGCTTGAATACGGCAGCGACACGCGCGGCACCCACCCCTTCCTGCCGGTGATCGAGGGCGAGCCGGTATGTGTGCCGCAATTCCCTACCACGTTGCCGACGCTGGCCGAACTGAGTTCGCGCGACAAGGCGCTCGACAATGCCGTCGAAACCCTGCTGGCGCAGACGGCAGCCCGTTCGCACTACGCTCACGTATTCAGCATCAACGCCCATGCCGACGGCGGCAAACGCTTGCCGCAGCTGCAGCAGCTTTTTGCCGGTTGGCGCGAACAGGGTTATCAGCTGGGTTCGCTGCGCGGTTTGTATCAAAGCCTGGATGTGACCAAGCTGCCCTGGCATACCGTGGTGCAGCGCGAGTGGCCTGGCTATGCCGGTAAGCTTGCTAGCCAAGGGGAAAAATTCCCGTTTTGACCGGCCGCGGGGAATTCCTGGTACAGCGATTGCTCATATACCCGGGCAAGGGTCTGTTTTCCGGAAAACACAGGTCAACAGACCCTCCAAAACCTGGAGACCTGCGATGAACGCGCCCCTGCCCCTGCACGAACCCCTGAGCAACCTGCTTGCACCGCAAGCGACTGACCGCCTACCCATCAAGCTGCCGCTGGGCTTCCCGCAACTCTTCGCCAAACGGCTGGAAGAGATCGCCGGCCGGGTGGACGTATCGGACAAGGTGTTCCAGCAGCTCTATTTCGACCTGGTGCTCTGCCCTCAGCTGCACGCCACCATGCGGCGCATGCAGCCCAACTGCGTGGGCGCGTCCGGCCTGCCGACGGGCGAGGCAATTTTCGTCGACCCGCAATTCGACTGGTCGAATCATATCGACAGCCGCCTGGGCTTCCGCTGGCGTGAGTGCCTGCTGCGCCATAACGAAGGGCGCTGGCTGAGCGAGGAAGTAGCGCTACTGTCGGGCTTCCGCCTGCTGGCGGCACACCTGCACTAAGCAGAGCGCGCGGTCGCTTAGTGCAATACGCGCGGCACTGATAGCACGAACTCGTCGATCTCGGCATCGAACGCGGTGCCATCGTCGGCGATAAACTGGTAGCTGCCGCGCATTGTCCCCACGGGCGAGCCGATGGCCACGCCGCTCACGTAGTCGAAGCCTTCGCCCGGTTGCAGGTTGGGCTGCTCGCCCACCACGCCCTGGCCGCGTACTTCCTGCTCCTTGCCGTCTTCTTCACTGATCACCCAGTGCCGCGACAGCAGCCTCGCGGCGATCGAACCGGTGTTCACGATGTTCACGTGGTAGGCGAACACGAAGCGGTTAGCGGCCTCATCCGACTGGTCGGGCACGAATTGGGGTGTGACGGTAACGCTGATGTCGTACTTGCGGGATTCGCCCATGGCTACACCTTTTTCCTGATGCTTGCCGGCCTGGGGCCAGCGTCAAATTGCTATGGGCAGGAAGGTATCCGGCCCGCTTTCCGCTAAAATGGTGCCATCCCTCCGAAATTTCGAGCCCCTGCCATGAGTAATCGTACGTTCCGTATCGCTCCGAGTATTCTTTCCGCCAATTTCGCCAAGCTGGGTGAGGAAGTCCAAGGCGTAATCGCAGCGGGCGCCGATATCATCCACTTCGACGTGATGGACAACCATTACGTTCCCAACCTGACCATCGGCCCACTGGTGTGCGAAGCAATCCGTCCCTGCACCGATGCGCTGATCGACGTGCACCTGATGGTGAAGCCCGTGGACCGCATCATCCCCGACTTTGCCCGCGCCGGCGCCAATATCATCACCTTCCACCCGGAAGGCAGCGAGCATGTCGACCGCACCCTGGGCCTGATCAAGGAGTCCGGCTGCAAGGCAGGGCTCGTGTTCAACCCAGCCACGCCGCTCCACCACCTGGACTACGTGATGGACAAGCTCGACA
The DNA here is from genome assembly GCA_019234745.1 of Burkholderiales bacterium. GTDB lineage: Bacteria > Pseudomonadota > Gammaproteobacteria > Burkholderiales > Chitinimonadaceae > JAFAKZ01. Next base: position 437 of record JAFAKZ010000269.1, on the reverse strand, counting down.
TGATTCTGCTCATGTCGGTCAATCCCGGTTTCGGTGGGCAGAAGTTCATTCCGCAGACGCTGGACAAGCTACGCGAGGCTCGTCGCCGTATCGACGAATACACGGCGCGCACGGGTCGCGAGATCTGGCTGGAAATCGACGGTGGCGTGAAGGTGGACAATATTGCCGAGATTGCCGCGGCGGGCGCCGACACTTTTGTGGCCGGCTCGGCCATTTATGGCACGCCGGACTACAAGGCGACGATCGATGCGATGCGCAAGGAACTCGCTACGGTCGGGAACTAGGGAGCTTCTGATTAAGTATCCGCCTCACGCCGAGGCGGGTGGCGACACGATGAACTGATCGACGGCCTCGGCCAGGCGTTCGGCCGAGGGCACCTTGATCAGGAAGCAGAACGAGCCTTCGATGCGCTCGGACTCCACCATGAATTCGATGTG
>JAFAKZ010000248.1 GCA_019234745.1 Burkholderiales bacterium | reverse complement strand
TCTACGCAGGCATCCACGCCGCTGAATATCGCCTGCCATTCGGCCTGCGTACGGCTTGCAAGTGCGTTCGCCAGTGCGGCCTTAGCTTCCTGCGGTGACGACGCAAATCGCGCAACCAGGCCCGGATCACCGACCGCCTCGCACAGCGCCTTCAGGAACGCCGGCTCCAGGCTACCCACCGCCAACCAACGCTCATCCGCCGTACGGTAGTAGTCGTAATGCCCGCCACCATCGAGCATGCCACTTTCCGGCCCGGCCGATTCACCACCCGCAAGGCAGCTGACGGCAGCCAGCGGATTGAGGTGGAAAGCGCAGTCCGTCATGGAAATGTCGATATGCTGCCCCACGCCGTCCAGATCGCGCTGGCGCAGCGCCGCCAGAATGCCGATGACGGCGTGCAGGGAGCCGCCGCCTAAGTCGGCCGCCTGGAAGCCCAGCGGCGGCGGGCCACCGGCGCGTCGACCGGAGCTGCCCGCCAGGCCAGATAGCGCCAGGTAGTTGATGTCGTGGCCGGCGCGGTCGCGCAGTGGGCCGTCCTGGCCGTAGCCCGTGATGGAACAGTACACCAGACGCGGATTGCCTTCCGATAACGTTGCATAACCGAGCCCAAGGCGATCCATCACGCCAGGGCGGAACTGCTCGATGACAACGTCGGCGTTTTCCGCCAATGCGCGCGCAGCCTGTACGCCGGCCTCGCTCTTCAGGTCCAGCGCCACCTGCTGCTTATTGCGGTTCAGATAGGCGTGCAGGGCCGATACACCTTCAACGAAAGGGGGCACGGTGCGCACCATGTCGGCGCGGGTGGGCGACTCGATGCGGATGACGCGCGCGCCCATATCGGCCAGCATACGGCTGGCGAAGGGGCCGGGCAGCAAAGGGGAAAAGTCGAGCACGGTGATGCCGTGCAGGGGTGCGGTCATAAGGTCAGCCTATGGAAAACAGGACGGTGCAGGACTAGGCATCGCCAGCTAGCCAGCGGCTCAGCCAGTCAACCGTGACTGCCGCCGCGTCCCAGGTCATCTCGCCCAGCCGCTCGGCCACCGACATCGCATCCATCAGGACGAATTCGCTGACCTCGCCGTCGCAATTGACTGGCGCGAAATCGGGCGGCAGGTCCAGATCGTAGCAGTACAGTACTTCATCATGCACGCCATCCGGCTCGCGCCGCCGGCTGTGGACGACGCCGACGGGATAGGCCATCAGGGCCAGTAGGTTGGGCACGCCAGCCTCCTCGGCCAGCTCGCGCACCACGCATTCTTCCGGGCTCTCCAGGCTGGCGACGCCGCCCGCCGCCATATTGTCGAGCCGTCCCGGGTCGACGCTCTTCGTGTCGGCGCGCCGGGCGATCCACACGCCCGACGCGCCGACCAGGCCGTTGACATGGACGGCCCGGCTGCGCAGGCCGAGCGGACGGAACGCGCCGCGCTCCAGGCTGAAGCGGATGCGCCCCCATTCGTCCACATAATCGTACTGTTCATCCCGCCAACCGGGAATGCGGCCCTCCGCACGGAGCTCCGCCACCAGCACGCTCAGCGCAGCACTCTTGCTCAGCGGGCCGCCAATGCCGTCACGCAGGCGCGGTCCTTGGGGGCCGTGTTCGAACAAGGGGCTCTGCAGCAGTCGTTCGGCCATCTCGGGGCTGACGAGTCCAATGGGGCTCCCGTCCATCAGCCAGGGAATCAGCCCACGGCCGTCGAAGCGCGGGGCGGACCAGCGCCAGCTGGCGATGCGGTCAAGCAGGGCCGGCGTGCTCACTTGCCACCTCGTCCGGTCAGAATCAGGCTGGGCAGCTGCTGCGCAAGAAAGCGCTCGATCTCGCCACCGGCCTGCATGGCCTCAATGGCGTCGTGCAGCTTCTTCCGTTCCGCAGCCGGCAACTGCGGGTTGGCATATACCCACACGTCGGTCGTCAGGAAGGTGAAGGACTTCAGCGGTACGGGCTTGTCGCCCACAATATGGCGGATAGCGGACGATAGGCCACCGCTGTCGCCGCACAATGCATCAAGATGGCCGGCCATCAGCATGCGGTAGCCCTGATCGTAGTCGCTCAGATCGTACAGCCGCATATTGGCACGCGCCAGCGGCGGGCACGTCGCGCCGATCCGCCCGATCAAGTAAGGCGAGAAGTCCGCCAGCCCGTGCGGATCGATGTTCAGCGTATCGCGATAGACGATGCGCCCTTCCATTTGCCCAACCTTACCCAGGTTGACGAGCCCGATGTCCCGATCCAGCGAACGGCTGGAGATTGCAAGGTCAAGCTCGTGCCGTTGCAGCATGGCGTACAGGCGGGCGGGTGGATACAACCCATTTTCGTGGGGCAAACCGGCGCGCGTGGCAATCAGGTTACCCAGTTGCAGGAACACGCCGTCCGCCTGTCCGTCGGGCTTCATCAAGCCGTATGGCGCAACATCGGCCGTACCAAGGCGCACGACACGCTCGGCGTGCGCGAACGCGGAAAACAACAGGAAGAAAAGGAGAAGGCTGCGCAACATAGCCAATCGTCTATTGGTCCCTTCTACTATACATGGCGATACCCCGGGCCGACTTGCGCTATCGCAGGACTGCCTTTGGCTGTCGTCACTGCGCTACGTCTTCAACAGCACCTCACGCCCGCCCATCCAGCGCGCCAGATGGGCGTCGACCACGGCCGGCGCATGCTCGATCAGCGATACGGCGATATCGCGCGCGCGCTCCAGCAGGTCCACGTCGCGCTCGGGGTCGGCAAAGCGCAGCATGGGCACGCCAGATTGCCGCGCGCCGAGGAATTCTCCCGGTCCACGAATGCGCAGGTCCTCGCGCGCAATGACGAAGCCATCGGTCGTCTCGTAGATCACCTTGAGCCGCTCCTTGGCCGTCTCACCCAAGGGCGCCGTGTACAGCAGTACGCAGCTCGACTCCAGCGCGCCGCGCCCTACTCGTCCGCGCAGCTGATGCAGCTGCGCCAGGCCCATGCGCTCGGCGTGCTCGATCACCATGAGCGTGGCATTGGGCACGTCCACGCCTACCTCGATCACCGTGGTAGCGACCAGCACCTGAATATCGTTGGCCACGAAGGCGGCCATGATCTCGGCCTTCTCGGCCGGCTTGAGGCGCCCGTGCACCAGGCCCACCTTGAATTCCGGCAGTTGCTCCGAGAGGTTGGCATGCGTATCGATGGCCGTCTGCAGCTCCAGCACCTCCGACTCTTCGATCAAGGGGCACACCCAGTAAGCCTGCCGCCCCTCGCCGCATACCTTGCGCACCCACTCCACCATCTCCTCACGGCGGCCATCCTGCACCAGCCGTGTCTTGATGGGGGTACGGCCGGGCGGCAGCTGGTCGATGATACTGACGTCCAGGTCGGCGTAGAAGCTCATCGCCAACGTACGTGGGATGGGCGTGGCTGACATCATCAGCAAGTGCGGCTCGCCACCACCGTCGGCCCCTTTCTGGCGCAGGGCAAGGCGTTGGTGCACGCCAAAGCGGTGCTGCTCGTCCACGATGGCGAGGCCCAGGCGCTCGAACACGACGGAATCCTGAAACAGCGCATGGGTGCCGACGACCAAGCGCGCCTCGCCACTCTCCACGCGGGCGATGGCCGCCGCCTTGTCGCGCGCCCTGAGCGAACCGGCCACCCAGGCCACGTCGATGCCCAGCGGCGCCAGCCACTCCGCCAACTTGCGGTAGTGTTGCTCGGCCAGGATCTCGGTCGGTGCCATCAGCGCCACCTGGTAGCCAGCCTCGATGGCATCGAGCGCCGCCAACGTCACGACGATGGTCTTGCCGGCGCCCACATCGCCCTGCAACAGGCGCTGCATGGGGTGAGGCGAGGCGAGGTCGCGGCGGATTTCAATGAGGGAGCGCAATTGTGCGTCCGTCAGGCCGAATGGCAATGCATCGATCAGCCGTTTGGCTAGCGTGCCTGGCGGACTGATGACGGGCGCCGTCTGCCCCCGTCGCGCTCGGTAGGCCAGGCGCATCGAGAGCTGCTGCGCCAGCAGTTCGTCGAACTTCAGGCGCATCCAGGCCGGGTGCACGCGTTGGGTGAGCGAGGCAGGCGTGATATCCGGTGTAGGGTGGTGCAGCAAGTCCACCGCAGACGCAAAATCGGGCAGGCCCAGGTCGCGCAGCAGGTGTTCCGGTAGCGTGTCGTGCAGGCTACAGTCGCGGAGCGCCTGGCCGATCAACTTGCGCAAGGTTGGTTGCGCAAGACCGGCGACGGTCGGGTAGACGGGTGTAAGCGCCTCGGCTAGCGGTGCGCCTTCCGTAATGGCGCGGATGCGCGGATGCACCATCTCGTCACCGAAGAAGCCGCGGCGTATCTCACCCAACAGCCGCACGCGCTTGCCCTCGGTCAATTGCTGCTGTTGGTTGGGGTAGAAATTGAGCAGGCGCACGAACAGCTCGCCCGAGGCATCCTCGATGCGGGCCACCAGTTGGCGCCGCGGCCTGTAGGTAATTTCCGAGTGCTGCACGGTACCTTCCACCATGACGGAAGCGCCAAGCGGCGCATCGACGATGGGGCAGAGGTGGGTCTCGTCCTCATAGCGCAGGGGTAGGTGCAGGACCAGATCGTAGGGGCGGCGTATCTCCAGCTTGGCGAGCCTGCTCGCCACCGCCTTGGGCAGCTTGGCGAAATCCAGGCTCATCGCGCCTCGACCCGCGTCACGATGGCCTCGTGCCCGGTGCTGCGCCATCTAACATTGAAGTCATACAGATGCATGCCGTACTCGCGCACCGGGTCGTCTGCGTAGCCGGGGCGCGGATCCTGCGCCAACACTTCGCAGATCAGGTCACGCAGCTTGGGGTATTGGTCGGCCAACGCCGCCAGCGTCACTTCCGCTTCCGGAGAGAAATTGACCAGTAGGGGCAAGCTGCCATCGTCGGCGTAGCCGTTCCAGGCGTCGTCGATCGCGTCCGCATAGGGTAGGTAAGGCTTGATGTCGAGCACGGGTGTACCGTCGAGCAAGTCGGCGCCCGTCAGCGCAATACGCACACCGTCGTCCGTCTCGATGCCGGCAATGCGCGCCACCGAAAGGCCGATAGGGTTGGGCCGGAAGGTGGAGCGCGTAGCGAGCACGCCCACGCGCTTGTTTCCACCCAGTTTGGGCGGCCGCACGGTCGGGTTCCAGCCCTGGTCCGCCGTGCCGTGGAATGCGAACACGACCCACACGTGGCTGAACTGCTCGAGGCCGCGCACCATATCGGGCTTGTCGTAGGGAGGCAGCAGGCGCACGATCGCCTCGGCCGACGGCGTGAGACCAGGTTGGCGCGGGATGGCGAACTTCTCTTTGAAGCAGCTCTCCACCACGCCGATGGCTTGCATGGGCCAGCTCGTCATGGCTTGCCGCCCAGCATTTCGCCCAAGGCGGCACGCCCGGCGTCATCCAGCAATGCCAAGCTCAGCGCCACGCGGCCCAAGGCACGGTAACTGGCGGCAATATCGGCGTCCAGCGTCTCGACAGCCTGCAACTGCCGCGCTACGGTGCCCAGATCGCCCCGCGCGACCGGGCCGGTCAATGCCTCGCGCGGCGGCATGCTATCCAGGTTATCCAAGGTACCATCCACCAGCGTACGCAGCGCCGGCCAAGCCTGTTCCTGCGCCACACCGGCCGCGGCCATGCAGCGCAAGGCTGCTTCCATCAGCGCCACCAGATCGTTGGAGGCGAGCACGGCAGCCGCGTGGTAGAGCGTCTTGCCTTGCGCCTCGACGGTAAAGCGACGGGCACCAACGGCGTCGAACAGCGGGCCGAGCACAGCCAGCGCGGCTGAGTCACCTTCGCAGGCGCACCAGGTGTCGCGGAAATTTCGGATGGCCACGGCTGGGTCGGCGAAAGACTTGAGCGGGTGCACGCTGGCCACAGCCACGCCGCGCTCTGCCAGCGGCGCCAATACGCTGCTGGAAAGTGCGCCGCTGCAGTGAAATGCGATGTCGCCGGGCCGCCACGCATGCTGAGTAAGCTGGCGTACCACCGTCTCGATGGCATCGTCCGGTGTGGCAATCAAGGTGAGCTGGGCTGGTGGCAAGCCCTGTATCGAACTTGCGCTACCCGCGCGAACAAAGGCGATCGCGTCCGCCACATGCTTGGAGTCACGCGCGACGACCGCACCAAGGGCAACGGCGCCCCGCTCGTGCAAAAGGCGCGCCAAGGTGCGACCTACCCGACCCGGGCCAATCAAATTAAGGGAGTACGCCATCCGCTTTATGTGTGCCTGCAAACGCTGGAATTATTGCATAGGCGCCCGGCGCTGGGTCTGTGGAAATCTACGGCGCGGGAACCGTTCCGGCTCGGTCCATTAGACTATTTGCACTTTTGTACATATGGCATGCACCGGAATCACATATAATTCCAACGTCATCGCCAGCTGGTATTGGAGTTCTCCTTATGCGCCACCTGTTCACACTGTTGTTGCTCACCCTTTCCACCTTCGCCCTGGCGACGCAGGTTTACCAATGGAAAGACGCCAATGGCAACACCATTTTCTCCGACCATCCACCACCCGGCACCAAGGCGGAGCGCAAGAACGTGCAGGCCAATGTGATGGACACAAGTGGCGGCAGCTACGCCACGCGCGAGGCTTTGCGCAAGGCGCCGGTCACGCTGTGGATCAATGAATGTGGTGAACCGTGCAATGGCGCGCGCAACCTGCTCAACAAGCGTGGCATACGCTATATGCTGCGTAACCCGGAAGCTAGCGCAGCCGACGGCGACGCCCTCAACAAGGTTGCCGGCGCCCGCGTCGTCCCCGTTCTGCAGGTGGGCACGACTGTCCTGAAGGGCTTCGTGGAGCCGGACTGGCAGGCGGCGCTGGACAATGCTGGCTACCCAAAGTCTGCCGACCCTACGCTGCCTGGCGGCGCCAAGATCACGCCTCCCGCTACGCCACCCGCAGCGTCCCCACAGCAGCCCGCGCCGAAGTAAGATCGCGCTTCATATTCCATATTCGACGCGGCTGGAATGCAGATTCCCGCCGCGTTTTGATTTCTGCGGCACCGTCCGCCGTCCCACCGGGAGTCCACTATGCAAATCGCCACCTGGAATGTCAACTCGCTGAAAGTGCGGCTACCGCAAGTGCTGGAATGGCTTGCCGCCCGCCCCGAGCTGACGGTGCTGGCGCTACAGGAGACGAAGATGGAAGACCACGTCTTCCCCAAGGCGGAGATCGAGGCCGCCGGCTTTCACGTCGCCTTCGTCGGGCAGAAGACCTACAACGGCGTCGCCATGATCGCGCGCGCACCGATCGAAGACGTGCAGTTCAACCTGCCGAACTATGAAGACCCGCAGAAGCGCGTGATTGCCGCCACCGTAAGCGGCGTGCGCGTGGTGGGGGCTTATATGCCCAATGGCCAGAGCCTGGATTCCGACAAGTACCCCTACAAGCTGGCCTGGCTCGACGCGATGATCGAGTACCTGCAGGGTGAGCTGGCCAGGCACCCCAGGCTGGCCCTGGTCGGCGACTACAACATCGCGCCAGAAGACCGCGACGTGCACGACCCCAAGGCCTGGGAAGGCCAGGTGCTGGTCAGCCCACCCGAGCGCGAGCGCTTCCAGCGTATGATCGGCCTGGGCCTCACCGACAGCTTCCGCCTGTTCGAACAGGCCGAAAAGGCATTCAGCTGGTGGGACTATCGCGCCATGGGCTTCCGCCGTAACGCCGGCCTGCGCATCGACCACGTACTACTCAGCGCACCACTGGCGGAAAAATGCACGGCCTGCGTGATCGACCGCGAGGCGCGCAAGGCGGAGCGGCCGAGCGATCATGCACCGGTGGTGGCGACGATCGCGCTGTAATCGTGGAGGTCCACCTCGCGCTTAACCGCTGAGGCTGCCTCGCCACGACTGCTCGCGGCCACGCGCGTTACGCTTGTGCACTACGCCACGTTCGATGAAACTGATTTCGCAGCACATAGGATTGGCGACAACGCGTTGCCACACTTGCTCACCTTAGTTCTTATGACATGGCGAACCAATAGCAATAGAGGATAGAGAATTGGATAACAGACCCACCCGAGCAGGCACCCTGCTCATGATTCTTGGCGCGCTGCTCACCTTCGGCGGCATCCGCCTCATGATGATGGGGGACAACGCCTATTTCCTGGTCGTGGGCATCGGCTTATTGGCCACAGGTGTCCTGATCCGCTCCGGCAAGCGCCTCGGCCTGGGCATCTACGGCGCGACCCTGGCATTTGTCTACATTGCCTCTATCGCGGAACTCGGCGCAAATATGCAGGCCCTGCTGCCGCGCATCCTGATGCCGACGCTGGTTGGTCTTTATCTTTTTTCGGGTCGCGTGCGAGACCGCCTGGAATAGACCCTGGGTAGCCGGTTCTGCCGGTGCACTAAACATAAAGCCCGGCATCGCCGGGCCTTTTTACGTCTGTATCAATCAGCGAACGGTATATCCTCGACCATCCAAACAGGCCGACATCGCACGTTGGTAGTCCGAATGTTTCTGTGCGGCTACGTCAACGGCGACGCCACCTGAGGGTAGCGTCGGGTCGAATCCGGCCTGCTGCCTGGCCCAGGCATGGCACTCGTAACGGTCTTGCGCCTGCTGCTTCTCACTCTGGCCATTGCGCGGATACATAAAGAAATCCTGGCTGGCTGGTGCCGCCGGAGGCGCCGCCTGCGCCACCACGGCAGGGCCATCGACAATGGCGCCTGCAGGTTGAGCGACCACGACGTAGTCCGGCCCGATTTGCTGGTACCAGACGTCGTTCAGTACGAAGTAAGGGGCTCCAGCCACGACTACGGTGCGATAGCCGTAAGGCAGGACCGTTACATGCAGGCCGAACGGCGGCGCCACGGCAATGAAGCCTGGGCCGTAGCCGTGGTACCAGTAGCCGTGTGCGAAATAGTAGTGATCGCCATGGTGGTCGAAGGCCAGGTGTTCGTGTGGCAGTTCACGGATGACGTGCTCGTGGGCGTAATGCACGTCGGCCGAGGCGACGCCGCTCAGGGCGATGGCAAGGCCAACGGCCGCGGCGGCAAGCTTGTTGCGCATGATATGCATCGGTTCAGATCCCCCGTTGCGGACGCCGCCTTAGCGAACGTCGTAGCCACGTGCCGAGCCGCAGGCGCTCAGGGCACGGACATAGTTGTTGTAACGGCCGTCCTGCGCGGACGCGAGCTGCTGGGCGCGTGCATCGCGCGCCGCATTGGCATTGGCTATCGCCTCCTGTCGCTGGCTATCGGCAACGGAGCCAAGCACGGCACCGGCCACAGCGCCGATAGCTGCCCCCGTACCGGCGTGACCTGGATTCGCCACGATCGCACCGGTCGCGGCGCCAACAACGGCACCACCCACCGTGTCGCTGGCAGGGGCTGGGTCGTGCAAATGCGCCACTGGCGGGGGCGCGTATTCGGGCCGGCTGGGGTCGTAACCCGTCTGCTTCACGGCCCAGTCATTGCACTCGAAGCGGTCACGGTCGACCTGCTCCGGCGTCTGGTTCTTCAGCGCATAGAAATAGATTTGCGGCCGCGGCACTGCTGCGGCACGCGGCGGCGGCGGTGGTACGCGATAAGTAGCATAACGTGGCGGCGGCGTGGCGCATCCCGCGATCAGGAGGGTCGCCAGGCTGGCGAGGCATACTGTCCTGTAATGGGTGATGGCTTGCATGGTCGGTTCTCGAAGTTGGTCGCACAAGTGCCCAGATCGGGCATTCAGATAGACTGACTTTACCGCGCAAGGTTGCCGGCGGGCCGTTTCTGCGAGGTTTCGGAGTGTAAAAAGCGCATTCTTTGCATCAAATGATGC
>JAFAKZ010000161.1 GCA_019234745.1 Burkholderiales bacterium | reverse complement strand
GCCATCCGCCAGCGGCTCGCCGGCCTGGCCGACGCGCGCCATTTCGGCGGTATCGGCATCACCAATATGGGCAAGCTAGACGGCCAAATCACCTACCAGGGGCAAGCCCCACTGCAATACCTCACCGTGGTGAACCGCAATGCCTGCGCGGCCCCTTTCGTACTGCACCTGAGTACCTTCGGGCAGTCGCTGTGGATGACCTTCACCTACCCGGAAAAGGTCGCGAACGAGGAGCTCGTCCTCGCCGTCGCGGAAGGCTCGCGCCAGCGCCTGCGGCAATTCGCAATGCGCTGTGCAGAGGAAGGCATGCTGGCTGACGCTTAGCGTGAAGACGGCCCGCAGATTGCGGGCCGTCTTACTTTGCACACTGTATTAGGGCCTGTTCACATCCGGCACCACGTCGTTCGACCCGCGTCCATTTAACTCGACACGGCAGTGTTCCCTCACAAGCCGCACGGCATCGCTTCCGCCACAACACGCCATACCTGACTACGCCCCCACATAACATTCCACCTGGTATTTTATTTGACATGCAGCCATATGTCAGATATAACTTACACATGGAAAATAATTCCAACACATTGAGCGGCGACCAGCTGCTGGCCATGTTTGCGGCACTGGCAAATCCACACCGGCTACGCGTCATCGCCGCCTTGCACGACGGTGGTCGCAACTACGTCAGCCAGTTGGCCCGTGAGCTCGATATCAGCCGACCCTTGCTGCATCTGCATCTACAGAAACTGGAAGACGCCGGCTTAGTGAAGAGCCAGCTCGAGCTGTCGCACGACGGCAAGGCGCTCAACTATTTCGAAGTCGTCGACTTTGCCATCGAACTTACCCCGGCTGCGATCGCGCAGGCAGTCCAGTCCCTTACACCCAACCAGGAATAGTAGAGGCAACCATGTCAGAAACCATTTACTTGCTCACCATCTGCCTGCCGCTCGCCACGGTCCTGGTGATCTTCGGTATGAAGTACTTCGCGGCCAGCCAGCAGGTCAAGGCGCAGCTGGCGAACGAGGATGCCTATCGGCAGATCGCCGTCAATGCAGCGCAGGCTCAGGCCGATACAGCGAATGCCGTGGCCGCGATCAATGGCGCGCTAACCGATATGGGCGCGCGTCTGGCGGCGATCGAGAAGATTCTGAAGCAGGTGGAGTAGGCCAAGGCCCGTCCGGCCACTTACCTATACACGTTTACGCGACGAGGCCATCACATGAATGTTTCGCTAACACGCCTGTATCTGCTACGAGCCGTATATCTATTTGTCACCGTCGGTTTCGGCTCATTTCTGCTGCCGACCATTGTCCAATCCAGCCACGCCTGGGACTTCACTGAAGGTGCAATGAATTGCATGCTCGTGACGTTCTGGCTGCTGTGCGTCGTCGGGCTGCGCTACCCCTTGCATATGCTGCCCATGCTGATGTGGGAGCTGATCTGGAAGTCGATCTGGCTGGCCTTGGTCGCGCTGCCGCAATGGGTTAGCGGGCATATGGACGCCAACGTCCAGGCCAATCTGTTCGCCTGCTCGTTGGTCGTCGTCATTCCGCTGGTCATGCCCTGGCGCTACGTCTACGCCAACTACGTCCGCCGCGCGGGCGAGCCCTGGCGCCTTCCAGCAATGTCCTGACGCAGTACCCGTGTAACGCCGTCCATCAATGGAAAGGGAATAATATGAAATATCTGCTTATGTCCGTCATCCTGGCCGCCGGCCTCGCCTGCCACGCCCAAGCTGCGGAAACCAGCCAGGCCGCCATGTCCGACAAGGAACGTATCGACGCCCTGATCCGGCAAAATCAGGCGCTGCTGGAGGAGAACCAGCGCCTGCACCTGCAGTGCACGGCGCCGAAGACGAAGGAAGAAGTTTTCGCCCAGTGCATGCAGGCCGCGAAGGGGGAGACCAGCCCCATGGCGGCCGAATCCATCGGTGGTCATTGCGATCAGTTGCTACACAAGTAGCCGCGTTGGCAATACCTTAAGGAGCCTGGCAGCCCTGCCAGGCTCCTTGCTTTGAATGCCCCATCGCACGAAAGCCGTTGTACGGGCACCCATCGTAATACCCATGCAACCATCAGCATGGTGACCACCCCACATTCCCGCTAAAATAGATCAGTTAAAGCCCATATTCCGGCAAGCGAGACTACATTGAACCACTACCCCCACCCCATCATCGCCCGCGAAGGCTGGCCGTTTATTGCGATCGCCGTCGCGGCTGCCGTGCTGGTGGGCTACTTTGCCCCCCTGTTCTCGATCCCGCTCTGGCTGGTCGTCGTATTCGTCGTGCAGTTCTTCCGCGACCCCGCCCGCACTATTCCGCAAGACCCGAAGGCCGTACTGTGCCCAGCCGATGGCCGCGTCGTTGTCGTGGAAAAGGCGACGGACCCGCACGTGGGCCGCGAGGCGTTGAAGATCAGCGTATTCATGAACGTGTTCAACGTACACTCCAACCGCAGCCCGGTGGATGGCGTGGTGCGCAAGGTGGAGTACTTCCCGGGCGCCTTCGTCAACGCGGCGCTGGATAAGGCCTCGACCGAGAACGAGCGCAATGCCGTGGTCGTGGAAGCAAAGGACGGCACGATGGTGACCTTCGTTCAGATCGCCGGCCTCGTGGCGCGCCGCATCCTGTGCTACACCAAGGTGGGTGACACGCTGGCGCGCGGCGACCGCTACGGCATGATCCGCTTCGGCTCGCGCGTGGACGTCTACCTGCCTACCGATGCGCGCCCACGCGTAGCCGTCGGCGACATCGTCAGCGCGACGGAAACCATCCTCGCCGAGCTGAATTGATCCAAAGAACCGAATTGACCCAGACTGAGCTGAGCCCATGCGCCCACTGACGCACACCGGCCAGGCGCGTAATCTGCGCCGGCAAAGCATCTACCTGCTGCCCAACAGCTTCACGCTGGCCGCCCTATTCGGTGGCTTCTACGCCATCGTGCAGGCCATGAACCGCAATTTTGACCACGCGGCCGTGGCGATCTTCGTCTCCATGGTGCTCGACGGCATGGACGGCCGCGTGGCACGCATGACGCACACGCAGTCGGCCTTCGGCGCGGAGTTCGATTCGCTGTCCGATATGGTGTCCTTCGGCGTGGCGCCCGCGCTGGTCGTGTACGAGTGGATGCTACGCGACTTCGGCCGCCTGGGCTGGATCGTGGCCTTCATCTACTGCGCCGCCGCGGCGCTACGCCTGGCACGCTTCAATACGAACCTCGACGTCGTGGACAAGCGCTTCTTCCAGGGCATGCCCTCGCCTACCGCCGCGGCCATGGTCGCGGGCCTGGTGTGGGTATCGCTGGAGATGGGCTGGAAGGGGGATTGGCTTAGCTGGTCCTCGCTCGCCATGACGGCCTTTGCTGGGCTTTCCATGGTCAGCAACGTCAAGTTCTACAGCTTCAAGGAGATCAACGTACGCAAGACCGTGCCCTTCGTCTTGCTGCTGCCCATCCTGTTCGCCCTGCTGGCCATCGCCTATCACCCACCCGTGGCGCTGTTCGCGCTGTTCGTGTCCTATGGCGTGTCGGGCTATGTCTACACAGTCTGGCAGATGCTCAAGCCGCAAAAGAAGGCTTGACAGCCGCAATCATCGCCCGATAGTCTCTGAGCCATG
>JAFAKZ010000105.1 GCA_019234745.1 Burkholderiales bacterium | reverse complement strand
CCTGTATCGGCGATCACACAATGATGAAGAACAGCACAATCGAGAATACTGGGAGAAGTGACATGACGACACTCCGTTTGAGTGCCGTGACGCTTGCCGTCGCTACACTGTTTGCTGCACCACGCATGGCATTCGCCGACGACACGTCCACATCAACGCCTGCATTGCAGCTCGCCAGCGCTAGCCCAGTGGGCAACCAGCCGGGCGATGGATCGAGCGACACCATCAAGGTAACCGCGAAGAAACTGGACAAGGCCCGCAGCCAACTGCTGCCGGAAACGGGCAGTACCATCTACCGGTTCGACACCAGTGATCTGGACGCCTTGCCCCAAGGCGAAGATACGCCCCTGAACCAGGTCATCCTGCAGGCCCCCGGCGTGGTACAGGACTCTTATGGCCAGTTGCATGTTCGTGGCGACCACGCCAATCTACAGTACCGTATCAATGGCGTGATCATCCCCGAAGCGATGACGGGCTTCGGCCAGAGCCTGGACACGCATCTGGCCAGCCAGATCAACGTATTGACTGGCGCGCTACCGGCTGAATACGGTTACCGGACGGCGGGCGTGGTCGATATCCAGACCAAGGGCGTGGACTTTCCCAACGGCGGCGACGTGAGCGTCGTCGGCGGCACGAACAACTATGCGCAGGGCAGCGTCCAGGTCGGTGGCAGCAACGGCCCCTGGAACTACTACCTGAACGGCGACTACCTGCGCGACGATCTCGGCATCGAGAATCCGATCTCGACCCGCAATGCGCTGCACGACCACACGACCCAGGGCAAGGGCTTCGGTTTCGTGTCGCGCGTGCTGGACGATTCCAGCCGCATCAGCGCCATGTTCGGCGTATCAAACAACAGCTTCCAGATACCCGACGTGCCCGGCCAGACACCCAACTACACCTTGGCCGGCACGACGACGGTGGACTCTTCCACGCTGAATGCGCACCAGAACGAGCAGAACCAGTTCCAGGTGCTGTCCTACCAGGCCAGCCCGACCGAGCAGATCGACTACGAAGTTTCGCTATTTCATCGCCTCTCCGACGTCCACTACTATCCTGACCCGACGGGCGACCTGATGTTCAATGGGGTCGCCGCCGCGATCTTCCGCAAGGTGGACTCGATCGGCCTGCAGGGCGACACCGCCTACAAGCTCACCCCGACGCACACCGTGCGCGCTGGCTTTTTCGCGGAGCATGAGCGCTTTGGTGCAGACGCGCTTTCGACCACGTTCCCAGCCGATAACAACGGTAATCAAACGAGTTCGACGCCGATCACGATCTACGATACCGACCGGCTGCAAGGCGGGACCTGGGGTGTCTATCTGCAGGACGAATGGCAGGCGACGTCGAACCTGGTGATCAACTACGGCGCGCGCTTCGACCGCACGACGACGGTAACGCAGGAGCAGCAGTTCAGTCCGCGCCTGGGCATGGTCTACGACCTCTCGCCCGACACACGTATACACGCAGGCTACGCACGCTACTTCACGCCGCCGCCGACCGAGATCATCGGCGCGAAGTCCGTTGCCGCCTTCAACAACACGACGAACCAGTCTCCTGTGCAGGCCGACACTTCCGTCTTGGCGGAGCGCTCGCACTATTTCGACGTAGGCATCACGCACAAGCTGACGCAGGACTGGTCGGTGGGCCTCGATGCCTACTATCGCCGCGTGACCCACCTGCAGGATGAGGGCCAGTTCGGCTCCGCGCTGATCTTCTCGGCCTTCAACTACAACGAGGGCCGCATCAAGGGCTTCGAACTCTCGACCTCGTACAAGCACGACAATCTGTCGGCATATCTCAACGTGGCGCGCTCGCAGGCACTGGGCAAGGAGTTCATCACCGGCCAGTACAACTTCACGCCCGACAAGATCGCCTACGCCGCCGGCAATTGGATCCACCTGGACCACGATCAAAAGCTTGCGGCATCGGGCGGTGCATCCTACAAGCTCGGCGACCTGACCTTTGGCGGCGATGTGCTCTACGGCTCCGGGCTGCGCTCCGGCTTCGCCAACACCCAGCATCTGCCGTCCTATACGCAGGTCAACCTGAATGCGGAAGAAGCATTCAGAACCGAAGCGCTCGGCAAGTTCAAGGTGCGCCTGTCCGCGCTCAACGTATTCGACAAGGTCTATGAAATCCGCGACGGCACAGGCGTAGGCGTTGGCGCACCGCAATGGGGTCCGCGTCGCGGCCTGTTCCTGGGATTGGACAAGCCCTTTTAAGCGCTGACCAGGGTGCCGGCGGGCAAGGAGGCGAGCGTCTCGATGAGGTGCTCGATCTCCTGGTCCGTCGTCATATAGTGCGGCGTAAGGCGCAGTTGCGCCTTGCATCCGTGACCGCCAAACCACCAGGGCGTGTAGGATGGCTCGACGATGCTGGCGCCGAGCGTTGCAGTAGCCAGATGTTGTGCGAGTGCGTCGTGCGTCTCATCACCCACCGCATAGTTCAACATTGCGCTGGCCGCGTACGACTCCAGCGGCAAGACACCGCAACGACCGGCAATGGCCTCCGAAATACGGTTAGCCAAGGTGATATTGGTGGCCGCAATACGCGCCACCCCAGTCTGAGTCGCGTAATCGCAGGCCGCTTTCAACGCCAGATGCAAACCCGGTGAGTGATCCCAGGTTTCGAAGCGCCTTGCATCTTCGCCGACGACATAGGATTCCGGCCCCTGCCAATGCGCGCCACCGATGTCCAGCAAGGACGGCGCACCGAGCAAGCTGAGTGCGCGATCCGATAGGTAGAGGACGGCCAGGCCTTTGGGTCCACGCAGCCATTTGCGCGCGGGGAAAACCAGCGCATCGCAACCCAGCGTTCCCACATCGACGGGCAAATGGCCCACAGCATGGCTTGCGTCGACCAGCAACAGGCCGTTCCTTGCACGCACCCAGGCGGCGACGCCGGCCAAATCCAGCGGGATACCGTAGGCAGTGGGAAGCAGGGGCAGGCTGACGATCAGCAGCTCCGGCTCAGCATCGTTCGGCAGCAAGTCCTCCAGTGCATCAATGGGCGGTCGACCCTCGTTTGCGATGCGCAATAAATGGTCGATACGCCAGCGCGACCTGGCGTGCAGCAAGTTCAGCGCATTGCTGCTCCACTCGTGCGCGCTCGTCACCACGGTGCGCCCGAAACCTGCATCGAGCGCAGCCCAGAACGCGTAGGCCCAAGCGCGCGAGGCGGAATCGAGCAGGGCAATCTGGTGGGATTCAGCACCGATCAATGCTGCAACGTGCGCGCGGACCTCGGTGAGTTCGCCTTCCAATTCACGCAGCGCCGCCTGCGCGCCCCTACCCTGCTCCAACTGTATCCAGCGCACTTGCGCATCGAATACGGCGCGCGGCGGCAGGCTGACCGAGCCATGCGCGAGATAAGCCGCGCCCGCTTGAGCTGGCGTGTCGCCGCGGAAGGCAAGTCGTTCCTTGGCGCTGAACGGTTCGGCAGAGTCGGGCTTTGCCATCACGCTGCCGGAGATGCCAGCCAGTGCACGCTGAAATAGCGTTGCTCGTCGGTCCAGACGTGGCCGGGCACGAAGCCCGCCTTGCTTGCCAGGAGACGGAAGCCCTCCACCGTGTATTTGTACGAACTCTCCGTGTGGATGGAGGCGCCCTCTTCCAGATGGAAAGTCTCGCCGCCCACATGCACCGTTTGCCGGCGCTGCGAAATCAGGTGCATTTCGATGCGATGGCGTACGGGGTTGAAGAAGGCGTAGTGGGCAAAGGCATCGAGATCGAAGTCAGCCGCCAGCTCGGCATTGGCCCGGCGCAGCAGGTTGAGGTTGAACGCCGCCGTCACGCCCTGCGCGTCGTTGTAGGCTGCATGCAGCACCTCAGGTGCCTTCTGCAGATCGACACCGATCAACAGTCCACCGCCACGCAGCAGCTGCGCCGCCTGCTGCAGGAAGGCCAGCGCATCTTCTGGCTCGAAGTTACCGATAGTGGAGCCAGGGAAGAAACCCACGCGCTGGCCGGATGCGGCAGGTGCCGGCAGCAGCATGGGCTCCGTGTAGTCCGCCACGATAGGCTGCACGGCGAGGCGCGGGTAATGCGCCTGCAAGGTACGCGCAGCCTGGTTCATGTGCTCGCCCGAGATATCGATGGGCAGGAATTTGCGCGGTGCGTCGGCTGCTTCGAAGGCATCGAACAGGATGCGGATCTTGGTAAGCGAACCCGCACCGAACTCGACGATTTCCGCCTGCGGCCCAATCTGCGCCGCCATCTCCCTGGCGTGCTTGTGCAGGATGCCCAGCTCTGTGCGTGTCAGGTAGTACTCAGGCAGCTCACAGATACGGTCGAACAGGGCCGAACCCGCAGCATCGTAAAAATGCTTGGGCGGCACCGAGCGTGGCAGGTTAGCCAGCCCCGTCATCATGTCGTAGAGGAAGGCGGAGCATTCGGGTGCCTTGGGGCGTACTTCGGATGCGATCAGCACTGGACTCATGGGCTTTTCAACGCGCGAGGCGTACTCCGGAGAATTGCCAGCGAGCGGCCGGCGGGAAGAAATTGCG
>JAFAKZ010000048.1 GCA_019234745.1 Burkholderiales bacterium | reverse complement strand
GTGGCCAGCGCGATGTAGGGGTTGTCACCATTGCTTACGCCGGTGACTGCCGCCTGGTCGCTCGCCTGTTGTGGCGCGGTCAGCGCATTGGTCGCCGCCTGGCCGACCTGGGTAGCGGCCCGGGTCAACAGGCTTGCCACGCCCGCTGGATTGCTGGTCGCAGACTGCTGCAGCTTGTTCTGGTCGATCGCAAGTTGCCCGTTGGCGCCCTGCGCGATGCCGATCTGCGCGGGTGTGAGCTGTCCGGTTGCGGCCGTGCTTTGTGCGCTATCGAGCGCGGCGACGATATTCGTCGCGGCAGCCTGCGCCGCCACATTACCGGTTTGCGCAGCATTGCCTGCGTGGTTGATGACGTTGACGAGCGCCTGTGCACCCCGCACCAGGCTTGCTGCGCTCCCTGGCGCACCGGCTGCCGTCACCGTCGCAATCGTCTCCTGGGCGGCTTGGCTATCGGCCGTCGTGGTGAGCGTCGCAAGCGGCTGGAAGGTGAGCTGCCCGGTCGCACCATGCGCTGCCCCCGCAGAGGCAACGGTAGGCGTTGCAGCAGCCTCGGCCGCCTTCGCCTGCACGCTGATGGCACCACCCAAGGTACCCGTCACGGCCAACTGGAAACCCAGTGCGCCCTGCAATACCTGCGCGCTCACGCCGTCGCCCGACTGGGTAATTTCCCGTGCAATGACGTTCAGGCTGTTATTACCGACGTTGAACACGAAGGACTGCGCCGCCCCCGTGCCCGGAATGAAGGTGCCAGTACTGACGTTCAGCGTACCGACCTGAACATTGATCTGCGCGACGCCTGTGTTGACGTCGGCACTGGGAAGCGGCTGGCTGACGACGGCCTGACCTGTCGCAGCATTACCGCCGGCCACCGTCGTATTGGCCGTACCTGCAGTCGGATTGACGGAGAATAGATTGGCGACGGCACCCGCTACGCCTTGCACGGCCGATAGGGCAGCCTGGAACTGGCCAGTACCGGACAACTGCACGGGCGGCGTGGCGGCCGCATACTGCGCCGCCTGGTTGGTGTTGTCGCTAGTCGCGCTATTCGCCTGGGCACGGCGCTGCTGCTGCGTCGGGTCGTTGCCCGCAACGGTACCCAGCACGCTGCTGGCATTGTCGGCGATGGACGAGATACTCATGATCGTACGGTAGTGTCGGGCCCAGTTTCCCCATATTCGAAAAATATACCGGAGCCCGAACTAAAGTAAAGCGCCGTTCAGCCGATAACGACCGCCTTTCGCCCTACAAAACATAGGCTTCCGCGCGGGTCGACGCTGCCGTAAGCCGGGCGGCCAGCACCTATGCCTGCGGCTTTATCTGATAGCAGGCAAGGAACATATCGACGGCCGATGCCGCAACGACATGCTGCTGTTCGGGCGTGAGCACCGGCATGCCCAGCGTGATCTGCGGCCAGAAGGCGAAGGCCTTCACCAGCGCGTGGAATTGCTGCGCTGCAATGCTGGCATCGGCCGGCCGAAGCAGCCCCGCTGCCTGCGCCTGTTCGATCCAGCGCACCATGCTGCTTTCCTTCTCGGCAATGCGCGCGATCATGCCCTGCGCCCGCTCGGGCGAATGGATGGTCGCCGCCACGACAATACGGGCGAGGTCCAGGAAGTTATCGTCACTCATCACCTGCAGCTTGTGTCCCAGCATGGACAGCAGTTGCGTACGAAGCGGCACGTCTGGCGCAAAGTGCAGCTCGTCCTCCTGCCCACTGCGCTGCCACAGCTGCTGCAGTATCTCGGCAAACAACTCGTCCTTGCTCGGAAAGTGGTTATAGACGGTGCGCTTGGAAACGCACGCCGTATCGGCGATGCGGTCCATGCTGGTCGTCTCGAAGCCGTTCTGGCGGAACTCGGCGATGGCCGCCTGGACGATGGCTTCGCGTTTGCGGTCGGTGAGTCGTGGTGCGGTGCTCATGGTGTCTTCCATATCGTTATGTTCATTTTACACTGATTAGTTTACTTTTCCCAAAAACAAAACTACACTGTGCAGTGTAAATTTAGATCGCGGTCATCTCTGAGGACACTGCATATGAGCCAAGCCAAGCAAAGCGCCGCCCTTCCCTACCACAATGCGCCCAAGGCCAATCAGGGCGGACTTGGAAAGGCGCTGCGCATCATCTTCCGCATGCTGTTCCAGAAGCCAGCCAATAGCCGACCCGGCGGCGATATCCCTGTCCAGGCACTCACCCGGGAAGCCTTGCAGGCTGCACCGAATCAGTCCGTGTTCCGCCTTGGCCATTCGACCGTACTGCTGAAGCTGAACGGCGACTTCTGGTTGACCGATCCAGTCTTCTCCGAGCGTGCATCGCCCGTGCAGTGGGCAGGGCCGAAACGCTTCCATCAGCCCCCTATCGGCATCGCCGAATTGCCACCGATCAAGGGGGTGATCCTGTCGCACGACCACTACGACCATCTGGACCACGGCGCGATCCTGCAATTGGCCGGCAAGGTGGAATACTTCCTGACCCCCAAGGGCGTGGGCGATATTCTGATATCGTGGGGCGTAGCTGGCGAGAAGGTGCGCCAACTGGATTGGTGGGAAGAAACGGAAGTCGCCGGCATCCAATTTGCCGCAACGCCGTCGCAGCATTTCTCAGGCCGCGGCCTGTTCGACGGCAACCGCACCCTGTGGGCGTCCTGGGTAATCATGACGGACACGGCGCGCATCTTCTTCAGCGGTGACTCCGGCTATTTCGCCGGCTTCCGCCGGATCGGCGAGCAGTATGGCCCGTTCGATTTGACGCTGATGGAAACGGGCGCCTACGACGAGAACTGGCCCGGTGTGCATATGCAGCCGGAAGAGACCTTGCAGGCGCATATCGACCTGCGTGGCCAACGCCTGCTCCCCATCCATAACGGCACCTTCGACCTGGCCTTCCACGCCTGGCAGGACCCGTTCGAACGGATCGCCGCGCTGGCCGCTGCAGCGAAGGTGCCGCTAGTTACGCCAAGGATGGGCGAAGCGGTCGCTATACAGGACGACCAGTACCATCCACACTGGTGGCACGACGTGGCTGAACGCCGCGAATGGCGTGACGCCATCTGCACGACCCAAACAGCTTGAGGCATTGCATGCAGGCATGGACGATGCGGGATATCCCGCCGCAAACAGGTAAACGTATCGTCGTCACCGGCGCCACGAGCGGCATCGGCTACGAGACGGCAAAGGCCCTTGCCGGCTCGGGCGCCGAAGTCATCCTGGCCGGGCGAAACGAGGAGAAAGTCGATGGCGCCATGCGCGGCATCCGCGCGCGCTACCCCGAGGCACGCTTGCATTTTGGCAAGCTGGACCTGGCCGACCTCGCTTCGGTCTACGCCTTTGCCCGGCAGATGCTGGATGACGGCCGCCCTATCGACTGCCTGGTCAACAATGCGGGCGTGATGGCGCCACTACGGCGCCAGGAGACAGCCGACGGTTTCGAGCTACAGTTCGGCACCAACTATCTCGGCCACTTCGCGCTCACAGCCAAGCTACTCCCCTTGCTCAGGGGCAAACGCGTGGTGAGCTTGGCGAGCCTGGCACACAGGCGCGGCCGCATCGATTTCGACGATTTGCAGGCCGCACGCCGCTACAGCCCATGGCGTACCTACGCACAGTCCAAGCTGGCCATGCTGATGTTTGCGCTGGAACTGCAACGCCAAAGCGATGCGGCGGACTGGCAGATACAGAGCATCGCAGCGCACCCCGGCTGGGCCAACACGGACTTGATCGCCAATGGCCCGGCGAGCCAAGGCGGTGCGTTGTGGGCCGCCGTCCGATGGCTGGCTCCGTTCTTCACTCAATCGGCGGAAGCGGGTGCTTTGCCCTCGCTCTATGCGGCCACGGCAGCAAATGTACCGGCCGGGAGCTATATCGGCCCCTCCGGATTCGGGGAGATGCAAGGCCATCCGAAGGTGGCCCGCATCATGCGGCGAGCGCTGGACGAGCAGTCTTCCGCGCAGCTATGGGAGATTTCGAAGACACTGACGGGCGCGGCCTGGTAGCACGTACCCTGCTGCGCCCTACCCTGGCGCCGGGTTACGGGCTCGCTCTCATCTCTGCCCGTACCCAATTCTGCAAGTCGATCAATTGCTGGCGGGTGGCGTTACAGCTGGCGTAGTTGTCGGTAACGGTTTCAAGGGCATCAGCGGCTGTAACGCTGGTGCTGCCTGCATCAGATCGGCCGGCGGTACCGGCAGGGTCGGACACGACGCCAAGAGCGGCATCGTCGTGGTCCCGCACCCAACCAGCGTCAAGACGAACAACAGCGCCAGGATCTTGCGCATAACGGATAACCTCCTTCGTAACGGTTTGGTAGACGACGCGGGCCGCCTCGACGTGCTGGAAGTGCACCGCGTCGGCTTCGTTCGTGATGGCCGCTTCGTGCGCCTCGACACGACGTGCCGCCTCGACTTGCCCCAAGGCGGCGCGCGCATCGAGTGCCTGCTGATGGCACAGGCCCTTGACGTAGCCGAAGCCGGTCAACGCGGTGGCCAGTGCTAGCAGCGCCAGCACGCGGCAGGGAAAGGGAATGAGCGTAAGGAACATGCTCAACCCGACAGCTTCTTGCCGGCGCCCATACCAGCGATCAGGGCACCAGCACCGATGCCAAAACCTTGCAGGTCGAAAGCCTTGCCGGCCGCCACCGCGTAGACTTCCAAGCCCAGGCCGATCAGCACCGCCAGCACCCCAAGGGCGAAATGGGGGTCGAGCGTGGTGTTGTCGTCGCCCGTAATCAGTTCAAGCAGTTTCTTGTACATGACGTCTTCCTGTTGAGTGGGTCGTTTGATTTGCTTCAAGCGTTGAATAAGGCCTGCTCGGCACGGCGCCGCGCCACCAGTCCTGGCAGCACGCGCCGCACGCCGTTCACGTGGGCAGACACGTAGTCGAGCAAGTCATTGGCCGCGCCGGCGTAGTCGCCCTGGTTGAGCGAAGCCAGCAGGCTGGCACGCTGCAGCGTGCCGGCGCCCAGGTTGTAGGCAAAGGAAACCAGCGCATCGAACTGGCCTTGCGTCAGCGCCACCTTCACGCAGCGCGACACGGCCGCCTCCGTCGTGCGCAGATCGCGCGCCAGCAAGGCATCCGCCTGCGCCTGGGTGATCGTCCTGCCGTGCCGCACATCGGCCAGCGTCACGTCGCTGCCGGTATGGCCCACGCCTATGGTCGCAACGCCTGCCGGACACAGATAGGCCGTCAGCCTGCAGCCCTCGAACTGCTTGATCAGCGCAATGCCACGGGTGCTGGTGATCATGGCGTTTTCCCTCCGTGGGTTGCACCCCAGATGATGGCGAACGAGGCCCCCAGGCCCAGCATCCAGCCCATGGCATGGCCGAGGAATTTCAGAAACTTGATGGCACGATGCACATCGTCCCAGGTATCCAGCATTTCGAGCAGCCTGGCTTTTTGCTCGTCGTTCAAGTCGCTTGGCATGGCGTTCTCCAGAATGAAAAAGCCCGCCAGATGGCGGGCCTTGATGTCCAATACGTT
>JAFAKZ010000032.1 GCA_019234745.1 Burkholderiales bacterium | reverse complement strand
GCGCCCGGCGATCACTTCGATGGGAAAGCCCAGCGCCGCCTCGGCGCGCGGCAGAAAGTCGGCCGCATTCTTGGCCACGCGCAGCGTGTTGGTCGCGACAGCCCGCACATGCTCGGGGTGCATGCCGCGCAGGCGCTCACCGAAGCGGGCCAGGGCGGCCAGCGCCTTGGCCTGGCCCTTTTCGTCCAGCATATCGGCATGGTCCAGTGCTGCGGCAAAGCGCACCGTGTCTTTCAGGCCGTCGAGCGGGTAGATCTGGTCGTCGACGACACGCGCCACCTGCAGGCGGAAACTATTGGAACCCAGATCAACGGCGGCGATGGTGTGCGGAGCGGACATCTTGTTCTATTTGGAATGCGGTGCAATGGCCGCGATTTTCGGAAGGGTGGGCAGAAAAGACAAGCCCCTCTGTCTGGAGGGGCTTTTCTTCCACACTGTGTTGCTCAGTGCGATTTTTGCTCGATCTCGTCGACCGATGCGTGACGCACGTCAATGCCCTTGACGAGATAGACCACGTATTCGGCGATATTCTTGGCATGGTCGCCCACGCGCTCGATGGCCTTGGCCACTTCGATGATTTCCAGCGCCAGGCTGATGGTGCGCGGGTCTTCCATCATGAAGGTGATCAATTGGCGCTGGATCGCGCGGAATTCATCGTCCAGCTTCAGGTCGTCGCGCGCCACTTGGCCCGCCACGGTAGCATCCAGGCGGGCGAAGCCGTCCAACGCCGAATGGAGCATGTTCAAGGCGATATCGGCCTGGTAGGTCAGGTCGGACAAGCGCGGCACATTGACGCGGCCCGTTTCGAAGATCTGGCGGGCGCGGCGCGCGATCTTAGCGGCCTTGTCGCCGATGCGCTCTAGGTCGTTCACCACCTTGATCACCGTCAGCACCATGCGCAGGTCGCTGGCGGTGGGTTGGCGACGGGCGATGATATGCACGCAGTCGTCGTCGATCTTCACGTGCAGGGCATTCACCTGCTCTTCCGTTTCCAGCACCTTGTTGATCAGGTCCGGATCGCCGCCGTCGAGCGTCTTCATCGCATCGCGGAACTGCTCCTCGACCAGGCCGGCCATCGACAGGATCTTGGCCCGCGCGGTTTCAAGCTCGGTGTCGAATTGCTTGGAGATGTGCTGGTCTGCCATGGTCTTCCCTCTCGATTCGATGAATGTGTTGCCTACCGCGTCAGGGTCTGTTGACATTTGTTTACCGGATCGCGTTTGCCCGGATTTGGGCCTGATGCAAGGCGAAAGGAGCGCAGTGTAACGGGTTACATAAGCGACTTTCAACGCGGCAGCAGGCCCAAATCCGGGCAAACCCGAAGGGCCGGACCGGCGCGACCGGTAAACAAATGTCAACAGACCCTAGCTTGGCACGTGTTGCCCGCGCCGCCAAACGAAATTTCCGTTACAGGCAGCGCCACGCCTCATTCCTACGGCTTTAGCGAAACGTTTCGACGCCGCTTTCCGTTCCCAGCAGCAGCACGTCGGCGCGGCGACGCGCGAACAGGCCGCTGGTGACGACACCGACGATCTGGTTGATCTCGCCTTCCAGCGTGGCCGGTTCGGCAATGCGCAGGCCGTGTACGTCCAGGATCACATTGCCGTTGTCCGTCACCACGCCTTCGCGGTAGACGGGGCGGCCGCCCAGCTTGACCAGCTCGCGCGCCACATGGCTACGCGCCATGGGGATTACCTCGACGGGCAGCGGGAAGGTGCCCAGGATGTCCACGCGCTTGGTATGGTCGGCCACGCAGATGAACTGCTCGGCCACCGCCGCGACGATCTTCTCGCGCGTCAGCGCTGCGCCGCCGCCTTTGATCATATGCAGGTAGTGGTTGATCTCATCGGCGCCATCGATATACACGGGCACGCGGTCGACAGCGTTGAGGTCGAACACGGGGATGCCGTGCGACTTCAGGCGCGCAGCCGAGCCTTCGGAACTGGCGACGGCGCCTTCGATACGGCCCTTGATCTCGGCCAGCGCATCAATGAAGTGATTGGCCGTGGAGCCGGTACCCACACCGACCACGCAGTTGTCCGGCACGAAGGCGATGGCGGCACGCGCTGCTGCGCGCTTCATATCATCCAGGGTCATGATGTAGCTCTCTCTGCTAGTTATCCCATATTGCCATGCTCAGCCCACTATCGAGCGTTAGCGAGGCCCCGTGCGTGTGTTCTTGGCGCTTTAGCGCCTTAGAACCACGGCCTACCCTTTACGGGTGCTCGCGGCAGCGAGGGCGGGGGGAGTGGAATATATCAGCGAATAGACGGCCAATATTCCGCTGCCCGCTTGCGCCCGGGTTTCCCGGGCGAAATACTGACGTTTCAATCCTCTGCCGCGCCCTTTAGGTGGCATGCAATTGGTGGACGAATTTCGT